>JAJYJF010000297.1 GCA_021796375.1 Chloroflexota bacterium
GATGAACTTGAGGTAGACCGGGTCCGGGCGGTAGATCCCGTACCAGTCCTGGGGGATCAGCTTGACCGGGTCAAAGTAGACCCAGGCTCTTCCGACCATCCAGATGCTGAAGTTGCTCAGCAGGTCTGCGCCTTCCACGAACAGCAGCGCTGCCATCCCGCCGAGGAGGGGCAGCGAAAACGGCCGCCCGTTCAGCCATTCCTGGAACTCGCGGACGGCGATGATCAATACGAAAACGAACGACAGGCTGATCATCCGCGAGGCGACCCGCTCTCCGTCCAAGAGCGGGATGTGCAGCGCCCGGACGATCTGGTAGATCCCGCCCACCGAAAGCACGACCAGCCCGGCCACCGGCAGGGCGAGCTCGGTAAAGCGTCCCGGCGCCTTCCGGTTTTTCCACCAGAAATATCCCCCGAACAGCAGCAAAAATGCGGTTCCCAGCAGGCCAACGTACAGGTCCAGCTCCCACGAGCCGAGGGGCCAGTTCACGTATGGCGGGAAGGTGAAGACGCCCGGGAGGGAAATGTCGGTCATCGCCGGCAGGATATTGGCGAGGGTTGGGTAGCCTCCGATATAGGAATAGCTCCGGTTGAACGCGCTCAGATCGACCGCCGGGGGCAGCAGCCGAAACAGGCTCAGCAGCAAGGCAAAGAAGCCGCCAGCGGCGGCGGGCGCCAGCAGCCTGGCGGAGGCCACCGCCAGCAGGGCCAGGAAGATGAGGCACCAGACAAACTGGTGGAAGGACCCCTGCAGGAGCATTCCCAGCAGCAGGAGCGCCATCATCCCCACCCACCTCCACGAGCGCTCCCCTTCCAGCAGCCGGACGACCAGCACGGCAAACCATGGGAAGAGGAAGTATCCCGTCCAGGTATCGTGCCCCACGGAGAAATGCGAGAGCACGTGGCCGTTGAAGTTGAACAGCAAAAATAAGATCGTCAGGGCGAAGGCTGAGAGCCGGAACTTGCGCTCGAACCACAGCAGCCCGAGGAATCCGATGGCATACAGCAGGAACTGGTTGACCAGGACGAACGCGCTGACCGGCAGAAAGGCGAGCAGAAAAGCCTGTGGAGAAAGAAAGGCGTCCGGGATAGCCAGGTAGCGGTCGGTGATGCCCCCCAGGGGAAGCTTCCCGGAGATGTGCAGGGGCAGCATGCCGTGCAGGACGGCGTCCTGGAGGAAGTACAGCCGGGGGTCGGTGACATCTCCCCAGTCGTGGTACGTGGGTAAGGTGGCGCCCCATCCAAGGAACGCCCCCCAGAGGGCGAGCCCCGAGAGGAAGAGGACCGCGATCCAGGCGGGCCGGATCCAGGCGTGACGGATCCGATCGGGCGGCCGGAACAGGTCCAGAAAAACCGAAGGAGCGCGCTCCATCGCGGGATTTAACATGAATCCATTTCACCCCGGAAAAGGCTGGGTGCTTGCGCCCTTTCCCCCATTTCAGGCGCGAGTATAGCACCGGTTTCCGGCAGCATCAATTGGGGAGTATCCCTACCGGGAAGGTGTGGGATTCAGGAGAGCTTCGCCTGCGCGCGCCAGAAGGCCATCCCCCCGCTCCTGCTCCCGGATGGGTGAGCCTGCGGACAGGCACGCACCGGGGTCTTACGGCGCCGTGGCGGTGACCGCAAATATCGGGGTGTAGCGAATGTTGGGGTTATCCGCGTTTTGCCGGGCCAGGATCAGGCCGGTGAGGAGGGCAACTACCACCAGAATGGCGACCGCAACCACCTGCCGGGGGACAATTTTCTTGGGGAAGGAAGGGAGCATGGCTGAGGTCTCCAAATTCTTGAGGTTGGGACCAATTTGCTGCGCCGGACCCCTCTACTGGCCCGGCCTGGCGGCGTCTCGGTTCGATTATATCCGCTTCCCGGGGAGAGGGCAGCCTACCTGGCCCGCTTCTCGAGCAGCCAGCCGATCACCAGCGGCAGCACAAACGGGATTTGAAGCACGACGAGGAAAAACAAGGCGCGCGGCGAGAGCGGCAGGAGGGCGCCCGCCAGGTTGTACATGAAGTGCAGCAGGATCACGATGGCCAGGCTGCCCCGAGTGCTCTGGTAGACCCAGGTGAAAATCACGCTGAGGGCCAGGATATTTGCCAGGAAAAGCAGGATGGGCAGGCCGTTCTGGCTGGTCCCCGGCATGAAAAAGAGGGGCAAATTCCAGACCCCCCAGACGGCCCCCAGCAGCAGGGAGCTCAAGACGGGTCCCAGGCGCGCGTTGAGGGGTTCCAGCGCGAACCCTCGCCAGCCGAACTCCTCCGAGAGCGGCCCGACGACCAGCGTGGCGGCGGCCAGCGGCAGGATGGCCAGCGGATTGGACATCAGGTTGCGCAGGGTGGCGAAGGAGGGCACCGGCGAGCCGCTGGCGGTGGAGAACAGCGCCGAGATTCCGAACAGCAGTGGCCACAGGAGGATGATGATCGCGTAGTAGCCGCCAATGCGGAACTGGAGCGCTCTGGAGGCCAGGCGGGCCAGCCCGGGCGTTCCCTCCCGCCTCCAGGCCCAGAAGAAACCTGCCAGGCTTGGACCGCACCATCCCAGGATGTAAAGAATGACGAGCGCGGAATCCAGCGGGTTTTGCCCGGTGGCAAGGATGACCCCCCAGGCGATCCAGGAGATCGCGACGGCGGTAAGGGTGAAAAGCCAGAAGGTTGTCAGGTGAGTTTTCGGGGTTGGTTGCATCCAGGGACCAGCGGTGAGGCAATGCTGCGTTGAACGGATTTTTGCCCGGAAGCAGATTCTAACACAGAATCGGGCTTGATGACATGACAATGAAAATGCTTCCGGATGCACCGCGGCGGGCGATGTCTCTCTCAATGCCGCGGAATGTCCCCTTAAGATTAACGCACCCATATAGATCTAAATTATCGATATATGCGTATACTGGATTAAGATAGATGATTACCAACAGGAGGGTTTGAGAATGGAGATCAAGAAAGCGTTTTACCGTTTTGGCCGCGCAGGCCGCTGGATGGCATTGGCGGCTGCGTTTGGACTTGTGCTGGCTGCCTGCGCTCCCGCGGCAGGGACGGCGCCGGCGCCTACCACCGTACCGACGCAAGCAGCGGTCTCGACCGCGCCGGTCCCGGTCACGTCTGGCGAGGCTTCCCTGAGCGTGGTGAATGACCCCACACTGGGCCAGATCCTCGTCGGCAACAATGGGATGACCGTTTATGCCTTCACCAAGGATGGCCCGAACCAGTCGAACTGCACCGGGCAGTGCGCGGCGCTCTGGCCGGCGCTCAAAACACTGGGGAACCCCCAGATCGGCCCCGGGGTGAATGCCTCGCTGGTGGGGAGTGCCACCCTCGCGGACGGATCCAAGGTGGTGACCTATAATAAAATGCCCCTGTACTTCTTTATCAAGGATAAGAAGGCTGGCGATGTGACCGGGCAGGACTTCGGCAAACTCTGGTTCACCGTTTCTCCGGACGGCACAATGGTGGGCAAACCCACCCAGGCGACACCCGCTGCCGCCGCTGGGACGGCCATGGCGACCCAGGCCGCAGCCGTTACCCCGGGCGCGGCGGCGATCAACGTTGTTACCGATCCGAAGCTGGGGAAAATCCTGGTAGATGGCATGGGGATGACGCTGTATATTTTCACCAAGGATACCCCGGATACCTCGAACTGCACCGGCAACTGCGCCGTGCTGTGGCCGCCGCTCGTCAGCCAGGGCAGCCCGCAGGTCGGCAGCGGCGTAAACGCTGCGATGATCGGTACCGCCACGCTGGCGGATGGCTCGAA
>JAJYJF010000298.1 GCA_021796375.1 Chloroflexota bacterium
TGGATCCCTTCCCGGTCAACCCGGCAGCTGATCTCGACCACGTCCTCCGGCCGCATGCGGGCGATCGAGCCCTGGTTGGGCACGTTGAGCGCGGTATAGACGGGCTCGCCGGTTTCGAATGCCTCGATGATATCCAGCGCGACCCCGGCATAGCCCTCGCCCTCGTCCAGGGCGAAGCCAGCCGCTTCGCGCGCGGCGCTGTCGGCTGCCTGCATGTCCGGTGCGTCCGGGCGGGCGTAGTGCATGTAGGTGGCGCTGCGGCGCCGCTCGTAACCGGCGTAGACCTGAAAAGCCTCATCTGGATTGGCGGGGATGTCGACCGCTTTCAGCGCTCGGATCAGCTTCGCGTTGAGCTGCTCGACCTCTTCGCCGCGGGTCAGCTCGTCGCCCTGGATTTGGGCCACCGCCTCGTCGGCAGAATAGAAATAGTAGAGGTACTCATTCAGGAACAGCCCCATCTGCTGGACCAGCTCGCGGTCGAACATCTGCTGGGTGGAGGAGGCTAAAAAACGCTGGTCAGCCAGCAGGCTGGGGAGCAGGTCGCGATCCTCCTGCCAGAGGCGGCGGGTCCAGGAGAGGTGGTTCAAACCGAACACCTCGGCCCGCAGCGAGCGCGGCAGGACGTGCAAGTACGCCGCGGCGTCCCGCTGGGCGAGATTGGCCCCATCGCAGATGCCGACGACGCGCGAATAGCCGCTGTCGCGCAGCGCCTGGGTGACCAGACCGGCGGGGTTGGTAAAATTGAAGATCCACGCCCCCGGGCAAACCGCACCCGCCAGCTCGGCGTATTTCAGGATTTCCGGGATGCTGCGCACGGCCATCGCGAAGCCTCCCGGCCCGGTGGTTTCCTGGCCGAGCACGCCGTGCCGCAAGGCGATGCGCTCGTCCAGGACGCGCCCGTGCTCCTGTCCGACCCGCAGGGTGGTGATCACGTAAGCCGCTCCTTCCAGCGCGGATCGGGCAGCCAGGGACGTGCTGATCCGGACCGGGGAGCCCAGCCAGCCGCCGATAGCCCGGCACAGGTCGCCCATCAGGTCCAACCTCTCGGCGTCCACGTCCATCAGGGCGACCTCGTCCAGGTGGATGCGGCCTGCGCGGCGCAGCAGGGATGCCACCAGCAGCGGGGCCCGGACCCCTCCTCCCCCAAGAACGGTAATTTTCATTCCCATGCCTGCCTCGAGAGTTGAATCAACCCCCACTGGCCGTCGCTCATCCAGTCTGGATCGGCGGCCTGAGCGGCTTCTGCCCGGCCGGGCGCCAGCCCCAGGACCACCTCGGATTTCAGGGTGCGCAGGGCGAGCAGCGGCCGGCCCAAGCGGACGACGTGGTTGAACGGCGTTGTCGCCGGCCAGTGCCGGTCGCCGACCAGCCGGCGGTAATTTGCGTCTCCCTTGGAGATCGTGAAACGCGACTGGCCCAGGTCCTGCGCGAGCTCTGCCGGCATCTCCCACAGCGGCAGCGGCGAGATCCAGAAGGCGTCCTCGCGGATCACCAGCTGGTCCCGCTCGATCGCGTCGCGGAGGTGGCCCCCCAGCGCGCGGTTGTTGGGATCTTTGTCTTCCTCCAGGAAGCTGACCGCCTGCAGGACGTCCTTTTCCATGGCATCCGAGACAAAAACCGGCGCTCCTTTGGCGTGCAGCTGCACCTGTGATGCGCGGCCCGAGCCGAGCAGCGCCCAGGCCAGGGAGAGGTCGCAGACCAGCTCGAACCCGGCGTTGTCGAGCAGGAAATCGACCCGCCCAGAAGGAGCGCGCGTAGCGAACAGCTCGCGGGACACCGCCTGGCGGTCGTCGACGAGGATCTGTTCCTGCCGCGGGTGGGACAGGCCGCCAAGGGGTTGGCTGCCCGGGTTCACCGGCCAGCGGCTCAGATCGATCAGGTTGCCTCCCAGGTCGATGCTGAGCAGCCCCTGCAGGCTGGCCTCCGGCCAGCCTTTCCCGCCCACCTGGTTGAGCAGGGCGGATAAGGCGCAGATCGAGTCCCGCGCAGCCTGGATGCCCATCGCCTTCTGCAGGTCGAATGGATCCATCCCCCGGCCGGGTCCGGGGTTATAATATCCGGTTGCTTCGAGCACCCGGCGGTAAAAGTAATGCTCGGCAAAGAACCAGGGAACCTCGAGCCAGTTTGACCCCAGGTAGGGCAGCAGATATTGCGTCCAATCTGCGGCGTCTGTGGCGAGGGGCGTTTCCAACGGCCGGATTTTGCCGGAGGGGATTTCGGCAGCCAGCGCGCCCAGCGCCCGGGCGGCTTCCGGGGTGAGCTCATTCTCTCTCAGGATGCGGCCGGCGATTTCGGGAAGGCGCCTGACGATGCTGGTATGGGCGAAGGAAGGGATATCGTTGCCGCGCAGGGGTGCGGGGAGGGGAAGCAAGGGTTGGAGAGGAGAAGCCATCGTTGCATTCAGGGGTTAATCTTGGTACAGTATACCCTTAATCGATCGAATTCTCCATCGATTAAGGGGTATAAATGGAGAGTATTTAGATCAAAAAAGGATATAAACTGATGGAGCGTTCCTTACTTACCGATCGACCCCGGGGATCCGTCCTGAAAACCAGGCCGCAGGCCAGTTTTCCACGGCATGGATGGGTCGGGCTGGGGCTCATCGCGGTTTTCTGGCCGCTCAACTGGTTCATGCCGGGATTTCGCACCACCTGGGCGTTTTTTCCGCTCTGGCTCGGCTACTGCCTGACGGTGGACGCCCTGGTTTTCAGGACGCGCGGCACCTCGATCCTGTCGCGCAGCTGGAAGGCGTATGCCGGGCTGTTCGCCGTTTCCGCGCCGGTCTGGTGGATCTTCGAGCTGGTCAATCTCAGGATCCAGAACTGGGTCTACCTGGGGAGCGATGCCTATTCCCCGCTCGCCTTCTTTTTGACGGCTACGATCAATTTTTCGATCGTGGTGCCGGCGGTTTTCGGGGCGGCCGAGCTCATGGCGGGGATGAAGTTCATCCAGAGGATGAAGCCCTGTTGGGTGATCCGCTCCGACCGCCGAACGTCAATCCTCCTGTTCGGTCTGGGTTGGGCGATGCTGGGGCTGATGCTCGCATGGCCGCGGTATTTCTTCCCATTTGCCTGGCTCTCGGTCTTGTTCCTGCTGGAGCCGATCAACATCTGGCTCGGGAACCCCGCACTGACCCGCTGGACTGCGGTCGGGGATTGGCGGCCGCTGGTCAGCCTGTTTCTGGGAGGGCTGCTCACCGGGTTTTTCTGGGAGATGTGGAACTATTATGCCTTCCCGAAATGGATTTACAACGTCCCCGGGGTCGGCTTCTTCCACATTTTTGAGATGCCGCTGCTGGGCTACCTGGGCTACCTGCCTTTCGCGCTGGAGCTGTTCGCCATGTATCACCTGGTGGCAGGCATCCTCCGGTTGAATCAAAGCCAGCTCCCCAACATCGATTTCACGCGAGAAGAATAAACGACCCCCGGATCGACCCTCGAAAACCGCAGCCAGCCGCTCTTTGAAGCGAGCGGGAACCACCTTCATTAAAGGTATAATGATTGCTTGTTTCTTTAAGGTTAATTATAAAACATTTGTGCTACAATCTTGGTAGCCTCAAGACAAGGTTGGATTATGACCCAAAACGTTATCCGGGTGGTAGGCGCCCGGGAGCATAACCTTAAAAATATCAGTGTAGATATTCCCCGCGATAAGCTGGTGGTGATCACCGGGCTGTCAGGGTCTGGAAAATCGTCGCTGGCGTTCGATACGATCTTTGCCGAAGGG
>JAJYJF010000299.1 GCA_021796375.1 Chloroflexota bacterium
TCCAGCCCGGCGATGCGCGCGGTAATTTCCCTGTGCTCGGCCTCGATCTTCTGCCGCTCGAGGGCCGCCAGGCGGCGCAGCTGCAGGTCCAGGATCGCCTGGGCCTGGATCTCGGTTAGCTTGAAGCGCTCCATCAGGCGCGCCCGGGCAGCTTCCGCATCCGCGGCCTTCCGGATGGTATCGATGACCTCATCCAGGTTGGCCAGAGCGATCAGCAGCCCTTCCAGGACGTGCAGGCGGGCGCGGGCTTTCTCAAGCTCGAACTGCGAGCGGCGGGTGATGACTTCTTCCCGGTGCTCGATGTAGATTTGCAGGGCGCGCTTGAGCGAGAGCAGGCGCGGCTCGCCGGCCACAAGCG
Source organism: Chloroflexota bacterium (assembly GCA_021796375.1). Lineage (GTDB taxonomy): Bacteria > Chloroflexota > Anaerolineae > Anaerolineales > Anaerolineaceae > JAJYJF01. The sequence continues at coordinate 359 of JAJYJF010000299.1, forward strand.
CCAGCAGCTGCACGCCGAAGGTGGACTGCAGCGGCGTGTACTTGTAAAGCTGGTTGAGCACCTGCCGGGGCTGGGCGCCGCGGCGCAGCTCGATCACGATGCTCATCCCCCGCCGGTCCGATTCATCGCGCAGGTCGGAGATCGCATCCAGCCGCCCCTCGCGGACCAGCTCCGCAATCCGCTCCACCAGCCCGGACTTGTTGACCTGGTAGGGGATCTCGGTGATGACGATCGAGTGCCGCCCGCCCTTGATCTCCTCGATGTGGGCCATGCCGCGCACCACCAGCCGGCCGCGCCCGGTGGTGTAAGCCTGCCGGATGCCCTCATCCCCGACGATCACCCCACCGGTCGGGAAATCCGGCCCGGGGATGAATTTCATCAGGTCTTCGATGCTGATGTCGTCGATTTCGGCATAGTGGTCGATCAGGTAGTGGATGGCAGCCGAGAGCTCGTTCAGGTTGTGGGGTGGGATGTTGGTCGCCATCCCGACGGCGATCCCGGCCGAGCCGTTCAGCAGGAGGTTCGGCAGGCGGGAGGGCAGCACCAGCGGCTCCTGGAGCGACGCATCGAAGTTGTCGCCGAAATCCACCGTCTTCTTGTCGTTGTCGGCCAGCATTTCCTCGGCCATCTTCCCCAGGCGAGCTTCGGTGTACCGCATGGCCGCCGGTTCGTCTCCGTCGATCGAGCCGAAATTTCCCTGCCCGTCCACGAGCGGGTAGCGCATGGAGAAATCCTGCGCCAGGCGGACCATGGCATCGTAGACCGCCATGTCGCCGTGCGGGTGGTACTTGCCCAGCACCTCGCCCACGATCCGGGCGGATTTCTTGTAGGGGGTATTGGAGCGGATGCCCATGTCGTCCATGGCATACAGGATGCGGCGGTGGACGGGTTTGAGCCCGTCGCGGGCATCCGGCAGGGCGCGCGCCACGATGACGCTCATCGCGTAATCGAGGTAGGCGGTGCGCATCTGTTCATCCAGCTCGACATTCTGTACGGTACCAATATCCATTTCGATTCTTCCCAGTCCTTCTCTTTCCGTCTCCGAGGCAACCTGTCCATTATAACACCTGCATCCCGCGGCTGCTCTTCGCGGTCGCTGGGCGGGGCACATCTCAAATTTTGCCCTCAGACGCCCGGGGTCCTCCCCCAGAGCTTCCTCGCGCCAGCAAGGCTGCCAGTTTATCCAGGTGCTCCTGGTGGTGCTCGTAGGAGGCGATCAGGACCACCGCGAGCGAAGCGCCTTTCAGCCACGCGTAGCGATCCAGCCCCAGCAGGTCCATCTCGGGGATGCGCCCGCCGGCTTTGATCAGGCGCAGGTATCCCTGCCGCCATTTCTGGTGGATCTCCGGCCAGGAGAGCGAATGGAAGTTCAGGTAAATCCGGGCGTTAGTCTGATCCGGGTTCTCCTCCCAATCTTCCGGAAGCGAAGCCAGCCAGGCCGGGTACTCCGGGTCGGACCCCGTAATTCCCGCCTCCACCCGGGAGACCGATACCTGCTGCCATCCCCACAGGTGCGCCACCACGTCTTGGATGGACCAGTCCAGGTCGAATGCAGGGGCGGCGATGCGCTCGCTGGAAATGCCACCGAGCAGCTCCTCCCAGCGCTCGAGCTGCTCCGCCAGGGCGGCCAGGATATGCTCCTTCATGTTCATCTGTCTTCCCTCCAAAAGCCAATAATTTTCATGGGAAGGGTGGCCCCGAGGAATGAATCCGCGAGTGCGGGCGAGGCCGCACGGGAGGATCCTCCGGCTCGGGTTGGCGGCCCGGGCTGTCGGGGTCAGGCGGACCGCCCCGATGCCCTTCGCGGCCCCTGGCATCAGGGCAGAATGGGGAAGCTGGGGGCGGATTGATGATAAGATTCATCCATAATTGTATGCACGAACATGGAATGGGATGGTTCTTCAGGCCCGTGAAAGGCCTGGATCTGGAAAGGATCTTTTAATGGCCAAAATTTCGCTCGCAGAACGTACAACACCTTATCTAGATGAAATCGAATCCTGGATGGGCAAGCTCCCCACGCTCGATATCGCCCAGGCGCTGCCGCACCCGGAGCGCGGCGCCGTGATCTCGGTCGATGTGATCAATGGGTTTTGCTACACGGGGCCGCTCTCCAGCCCGCGGGTGGCCGGGATCGTCGCGCCGATCCGCAGGCTGTTCCAGGCCGCCTGGGACCGCGGGGTCCGGCGGATCGTGCTGGCCCAGGATACCCACGAGCCGGACGCGGTTGAATTTAATCAGTGGCCGCCGCACTGCGTGCGCGGGACGGCCGAATCCGAGACGGTTCAGGAGTTCAAGGACCTGCCGTTCTTCGCCTCCCTGCTGGTGATCCCGAAAAACTCGATCCATTCCGGCCTGAATACCGGGCTGGATGCCTGGCTGGCTGAAAACCGCGGCGTGGATACGTTTATCGTCGTCGGAGATTGCACCGACCTGTGCACCTACCAGCTGGCGATGTACCTGCGGCTGCGCGCCAACGCGCTGCAGCTGCAGCAGCGGGTGATCGTCCCGTCGAACGCGGTCGACACCTACGATCTCCCGGTCGAGGCCGCCCGGGAGGCCGGCGCGATGCCGCACCCCGGCGACGCGCTGCACGCGCTCTTCCTGTACCACATGGCGCTGAACGGCGTCGAGGTGGTGAAGGAGATCCGCTGAGGATTTACCAACCCGATTTACAGGTTATTTTCCCTTACCCCCAGCCTACCCCTCTCCCCACTCGAAGCGCTCCGCGTCTCCCGAATGCGGGAAGAGGGTATTCCCGAAATCCCCCTATTCCCGGCTGATTTCCTCCAGCGCGCGGCCGGTGGTCTCCTGGCGCAGGCTGGCAAGCGACAGCGCGGCCAGCACCGGGGCGGCGGAGAGCATGCCAAAGATGGCCCCCTCCCCGATGCCCGCCTGGATGAATACGCCGACCAGGTAGGGGGCCAGGATCCCCCCGACGCGCCCGACCCCGGTCGCCCAGCCGGTGGCGAGGCCGCGCATCCGGGTGGGATACAGCTCGGTGGTAAAGGGATACGCCAGCCCCCAGGCTGCCCCGCTCCCGACCGCCAGCAGGAAGCCCCAGCCCAGCACGGCGGCCGGCCCGCGGCTCATCCCGAAGAAGAACACCGCGATCCCCCAGAAGACGATGCACAATCCAAAGGTGAGACGGCGGCTGGCCCGGTCAGCCAGCGCGGCGGCCAGCAGCGTCCCGGGGACCTGGCCCAGGCTGATGATCAGGGAAAAAAGATAGGACTGTGAGACTGAGTTCCCCCCCGCGATCAGGATGCTCGGCAGCCAGAGAAACACCCCCTGAAAGGTGAAATTCAGGGCAATCCACAGGATCGTGAGCGACGCGGTCCGGCCGCGGTAGGGGGGTGAAAACGGGCTG
>JAJYJF010000300.1 GCA_021796375.1 Chloroflexota bacterium
GACGATGGTGGTCAGGGTGAGGGTGATGCTGGCCGTCACCGCGCCGCGCATGAGCCATTTGAACAACCGGCTTTTCACCACCCGGTCCGGCCAGGGCACGCCGAAGAAAGCGACGGCATACGCCATCACGACCACCAGCCCCCCAACCAGGACGTTGCTCAGGGTGGCCAGCGTCCAGAACAGCAGCGGGAGGATGCGGGCGAAGTTGTACCCGAACATCAAGTAGGGATAAGAACCTAAAGCCGGCGCGGTTGCCCCGGCGAGCAGGTACAGCATGCGCCGGCGCGAGGTCGGTGTGGTCGTCCGCCGGTATGCCCGCCCGAAATTGACCCAGGCGATCAGCATGATCAGCGCGTAGTAGAGGGTGAACAGGTCGGTCGCGAAGGACGTCCGCAGGTAGGGCGCCGGGTAGCCATCCGGAACCACCGGCCCGACCAGACGGTTAAGCACCAGGAGCATGAGCAGGAAAATCGAAAAGAGATAGGTCAGGCGGACGGCCCAGCGGCGCCTTCCCCGGCTTGGCCTGCCGGTGATCGAGAGCAGCGCATCCGAAAAATGGAGGTACGCCGGGGGCAGCAAAATGATCCCTACCCACTGCAGGTTCAGCCAAAACGATAGAGCGGAGATGGAGGCGGTATCGACCGTGCTCCCGATCGATTTCGCGGTGAAGACGATGCCCACGCAGGCCAGGATCATCGCGAAGGATCGGGCAACCCGGTCCTTTAAGTTGAAGGAAAGGGCATAAAGAAGCAGCGAAAACGCGGTGATCGCGATCCCCGCGGATAAAATCTGATTGAGTGCGCTCAAGCCGGAAAACAAGCCAGCAGAAATGCTATCTGGCATACAAGGAAGTCCCCAAATCTAGCTACCGTAAAGAGAGGCCAAAGAAAACGGCGATGTCCTGGTTTTCATAATATCGGTCATTATATCCACAGAACTCATAGCCGAGTTTCTTCGCCAGATGCACCGCCGGGATGTTCTTTGACTGCATCTCCAGCACCACCCGGCGCAAGCGGCGTTGGACGGTCCACTCTTGAGCCGCGAGCACCAGCGCGCTGCCAATCCCCTGCCGGCGCAGCTCCGGGTCAACGGCAAGATCCGTAATCCAGGCCGTGGTGGGGGCGATCCGTTCTGAAATCGCGATATAGCCCACGAGCTCGCCCTCGAAAAGCCCCACGAGCACGCTCAACCTCTCCGGCCAATCCAGCCGCACCTGGTCCGGCAGGCGGGGGAACTCCACCTTGACCGGGCGAGGGAGGCGCACCTCGCGAAAGCTCACCCCGGTCTGGCCCTCATCGGTGATCACGTCCATTTGCCAGACATAGCTGGTTTTAAAATCATGGTCCATCTGGCTGATTCTGGACATGTCATCGACAACGGCCGGGCGAATCTCGATTTTGGGCATCAGTTCCTCACTGTCATTGTTTAATCACCTGGATCTGGATCTGGCAGGCCGGGATCGAGGTGCCGTTATTATCCGTCGCCACCAGCCGGAGCAGGTAGTCTCCGGGGGTGAGCTGGCTGATATCCCAGTTCCCCAGCACATCGCCGGGTTGATCGGTCGCCGTGGCGCAGCGCTGTTCTTCGCAGCGCATTTTATCGCCTGCCTGGATGGTCAACCAATCCTGCTTGCCCACTGCGGTATACTCATATTTGTAATATCCAAAGTTTGCCGGCACCGTGACAACCCCGAGCAGGGTGATGACGCCGTCCGAGGTTTTAAGGCGGTCCCCGTCCTTCGGGTAGGTAAACTCCAACTGCCCGGGCAGGCAATTGCTCGGGGAGCTGGTAATCTCTTGGGTTGCAGAAGGCGTGCCAGTCCCGAGATTTGCGGCTGCCAGGGTTGGATTCAGGGTCGATGTTGGTTGGGAGAGCAGGTCAAGGGTCGGGGTCGGGAGGGCTGCCAGGGAAGGCATGCTGGGGGCGATGAAAGAAACCACCATAAATTCTCCGCCGAGCAGCATCCCAATTAAAAATATCATCCCCAAAGCAGTGCTGAGCTTACGGGAGGCCAGGGTCTTTTCCAGCCCAAACAGCGCCGCCCGCCATTCCCGGAACGCAGACATCCCTCGCCACAGGTAAATTATCCCGACCCCTCCGAGGAATGCATAGATCCACCCCTCGTATTTGGTCAGGTAGCGCAGCAGTTCTGCCATGCGGTTAGAATTTCAGCTCTCTCAAGAAAGATAGCAGCAGCCGGCTCAGCTTTGGTACGATCACCTTGCCGGCTGCCAGCACCTCTTCATGTGTTGTGACCGTGTTCCCATCCAGGTTGGCCTTATTGCTGATCCCAGATACCCCCAGCACGCGGGTACCGCCGTGACGCGCGACGATCACCTCTCCGACCGTCGACATCCCCACCGCGTCCGCACCGGCCAGGCGCAGGAAGCGTAAATCGGCGGGAGATTCGAAAGAAGGCCCGGCCAGCCCGGCGTAGACGCCCTCACGCAGCGCCAGCTTCAGGCTGGACGCGGCCTGCCGGGCCTTCTGCAGATAGCTGCGGTCATAAGCCTGGCTCATGTCCGGGAAGCGCGGGCCGATCTCATTCAGGTTCGGCCCGCGGAGCGGATTTGGCCCGGCCATCGTCATCAGGTTGAGCTGGTCGGTGATGAGCATCAAGTCGCCTGGCTGGAACCCCGGGTTGATCGCCCCGGCGGCATTGGTAACGATGAGCGATCCGACCCCCAGCCGCTGCATCACCCTGACCGGCAGGGTGGCTTCGGCCATCGAGTACCCCTCGTAGTAATGCACCCGGCCCTGGAGCACCATCACGGCCTTCCCCTCCAGGGATCCGAAAATAAGCCTCCCCTGGTGGCCGGGGACCGTCGAGACCGGCCAGCCGGAGATCTCGGAATAGGGGATCGAAACCGCATCATGGATCTCATCCGCGAAGTCGCCCAGGCCGGAGCCCAGGATAATCCCCACCTCCGCCGGGCGGTTTGCCCGGGAATGCACCTGGCTGGCAACGGCATCTATCTCTGCAATGGTATAGGTCTCTTTCATTTCCCCTCGCGATCCGCGCTCTCCCTGAACCTGTTCAGCATAAAAAGATCCCCCTTCACCCAGATGGGCCGGGCGGCAGGAGGATTTAATCACGGCGTATTTTGCCTGGCGGCTGCGCCTGCTTCAAGCTTCTCCCGAGCGAATCTCCATCCGGGAACGTCCAGTAAAAATTATATCAGAACTTGCTCGCCCGGACCGGTTCGAGGAAGAAAAGACCCCTTATACCGCCTCGAGGTCATTTCTAATGGCGCCAGCGGACGGGGTGATTCAGCGCATGATCGACCGGAAAGCCTGGACCGTTTTATCAACCCCGGCGTCGTCAATCCAGTAATGGGTGACCAGGCGGATCCGGCGCGGGCCGGCGGCGCCGATCTTGATGCCGCGCTCGAGCATTTTTGCGGCCAGCTCCGCGCTGGTGGAGGGCGACCCGGTCCCCAGGCTCGCAAAAACCATGTTGGTCGCCGGAGCGGGCGGATCGAGCACCAGCCCGGGCAGGCTTGCCAGCCCATCGGCGAGGCGTCTCGCCCGCTGGTGATCCTCACCCAACCGCCCGGTCATTTCCTGCAAGGCGACGATGCCCGCCGCGGCCAGGATCCCCGCCTGGCGCATCCCGCCGCCGACCTGCTTGCGGATCCGCCGAGCTCTGCGAATGAACTCCCGCGAACCGCACAGGACCGATCCAACCGGCGCGCACAGCCCCTTGCTCAGGC
>JAJYJF010000301.1 GCA_021796375.1 Chloroflexota bacterium
GGACCAGCGGCGGCGGGTCCAGCGGCGACGGCAACCGGAGCGGCGGCGGAAACGCCCCACTTCTCTTCCAGACGTTTAACGAGGTCGGCTGCTTCGAGCACCGAGAGGGAGCTCAGGTCAGCAACCAGTTTTTCGAGATCAGCCATTGTAGTTACTCCTTACAGATGTGTGTTACAAGATTCAAGATCAGCGGATAAGATCAAGCAGCGGCGGCTTCGGCGGGCTGCTTTTCTGAGTATGCTTTGACCACGAAGGCCAGCGAGCGGGCGGGCTCGGCGATGGTGCGGGCAACCTGCGCGGCAGGCGCTTGCAGCACGCCGAGGAGCCGGGCGCGGAGGACGGGAAGCGGGGGCAGTTCGGCCAGGTTCTTGACCTCGGTCGCCGAGATCACCTGCTTGCCGAGCAAGCCGCCCTTCACTTTGAAGATCTCCGATTTAACCAGCGAATCGGAAATGATCTTCGCCAGCGCCGGGGGATCGTTCTGGGCAAAGCTGATCGCTACCGGCCCTTCCAGGAGCTGTTTGCCCGGCTGAAAACCGGAGGATTCCAGCGCTCGGGCGAGCAGCGTGTTCTTAACCACGTGAACCTCGCCGCCGATCTCGCGCACCTTCACCCGCAGGATATCCATGTCTTTCATCGTCATGTTCTTATACTCGAGCAGGACGACCGCCTGGTTCTTCGCGAGCCACTCTTGGTAGCGGCTCAACATTTGTTCTTTCTCTTGCTTTGTAAAGGCCAAAGGTATTCACCTCCTTTCTTAAAAAGATGAGAGTCTGTTTCCGGCCTCCAGGCCAGGTGCAGACTCTCTTTTACGGCGCGCCAAACAGGCAGGCTTGCGCCAGATCGTCATCACCTCGGCTGGAATTTGAGCCCGGGGAAGCGCCTCCGCATTCGAACTGGAGGCGCCGGCGGGCGCCGGCTTTCTACAGTGAGAAGTGTATTGGGTTGTTAATCGAACCCGGTTAAGGGTTATTCCTCCGCTTCCATCGATTGGGCCAGGTTCGGATCGACCTTGATCCCAGGCCCCATGGTGGTGGAGATGGTAACATGCTTGATGTAGGTGCCCTTCGACGCGGCAGGCTTGGCCTTGCGGATGGCTTCCATCAGGGAAGACATGTTCTCATACAGCTTGGGGAGCTCGAACGAGACTTTCCCAATCGGGACGTGGATGTTGGCGGTTTTATCCAGGCGGAACTCGACGCGCCCGGCCTTCGCCTCGCGGATCACGCGCGGCAGGTCTTCTACCGGGACGACCGTCCCGGCTTTGGGGTTCGGCATCAAACCGCGCGGGCCTAAAACGCGCCCCAAACGACCGGCTTTACCCATCATGTCGGGCGTGGCGATGGCCACGTCAAAATCCGTCCAGCCGCCCTGGATCTTCTGGATCATCTCGTCGCTGTCGGCGATGAAATCGGCGCCCGATTCCTGCGCGCGGGTAGCGCCTTCGCCCTGGGCGAAGACCAGCACGCGCACGGTTTTCCCGAGCCCGTTGGGGAGCACGACCACGTCGCGCACCATCTGGTCCGCCTGGCGCGGGTCCAACCCCATGCGCAGGTGGATCTCGACGGTGGCGTCGAACTGGGTGAAGGACGTCTCCTTGGCCAGGGTCAGCGCCTGGCGCGGATCGTACGCCTGTTCCGGGTTGAGCTTGGCCAGGGCGGCCGTATATTTCTTACCGTGTTTTGGCATTCTTTCTCCTTTGTGGTGCCAGCGGGTCCGGAGGACCCTCCCACAGGCTTAGTCGACGACGGTCAGGCCCATGTTGCGGGCTGTGCCCTCAATCTGGCGCATCGCGCCTTCGACGGTGAGCGAGTTCATGTCTTTCATCTTCTGCTCGGCGATCTCGCGGATTTGCGCGCGGGTCACCTTGCCGACCTTGTTGCGGTTGGGCACGTCCGAGCCCTTATCGACCCCGGCGGCTTTGCGCAGCAGGACCGCGGCCGGAGGGGACTTCAGGATGAAGGTGAAAGACCCATCGGTGTAGATGCTGATTTCCGCAGGGATGATCTGTCCCGCCTGGGCCGAAGTCCGGGCGTTGTACTCCTTGCAGAAGGCCATGATATTCAGCCCATGCCCGGCGAGTGCGGGGCCGATGGGCGGCGCAGGGTTGGCCTTACCAGCCGTGATCTGCAGGCGAACGATTGTCTTTAGCTTTTTTGCCACAGTTCTATCTCCTTCGTGGTAGTAGCGGGTGTTTTAGGGGATCACCCTCCCACATTCCACCGGCCCGATCCGCTCGGACCGGAAACAAACCTCTCTTACGCTCGCTCGACCTGGAGGAAATCCAGCTCGACCGGGGTTTCGCGGCCGAAGAAGTTCACCATCACGCGCACCTTGGAGCGCTCCATATCGATCTCCGAGACGGTGCCGCGGAAATCGTTGAACGGGCCGTCCACGATGCGCACCCGCTCGCCGGTCTTGAAGGTGACCTTGATGGTGGGCGCCTCGGCTTCCATGCGCTTGAGGATCTGGGCGACCTCTTCCGGCCGCAGCGCGGTGGGCGAGTTGCCCATCCCGACGAAACCGGTGACGCCCGGCGTGTTCCGGACGACATACCAGGATTCCTCGGTCAGGATCATGTTGACCAGCACGTATCCGGGGAACACGTGGCGCTCCACGGTGCGGCGTTTGCCGTCTTTGACCTCGATTTCTTCCTGGGTGGGGATGACGACGTCAAAGATCTTATCCTTCATCCCCATGGTCTCGATGCGCTGCTCCAGGTTATGGCGAACCTTGTTCTCGTACCCGGAATAGCAGTGCACCACGTACCACGAGCGCTGGTCGGTCGTTACCTCCAAAATTTCGTCGGACGGTATTCCAGAGGATATCGATGAGCTCGCTTTTGGAGACGCGTCCCGCTCGCGAGGCGCTGGCTCTTTCGCCGGGGTCTCGGAGGTTGGTAGGTCTTTTTGTGAATCTTGTTCCTGCGCGTCCATAAGCGTCCTTACCTCTCTAATAAAACTGCGCCGTTCTGGATCTATCCGAGATTTCTCGCGTGGATCACAGCAGTACCTTGGTGACGAGCAGCGAGAACAGGTAATCCAGGAAGCCCAGGACGGCTGCCATGACCGCCAGGACGATGAGCACGATCTTGGTAAGGTTCATGGCCTCCGCGGTTGTCGGCCAGGTTACTTTGCGCAGCTCGCCAACCGTCTCGCGCGTAAACTGCTGGATCCGGTTGGATTTCGGTTTTCTCTCGATTCGTTCGGCCACAGCATACTCCTTAAATTTACGGTGCCCGTTCTTTCAGGCAGGCCAGGCAGGCATCGAACCCACAACCTTCCGTTTTGGAGACGGACGCTCTACCAATTGAGCTACTGGCCTGTAATGGCCGGTCACCAGGTAGTGAGTGACCGGCCAGATGTTTCTCAGACTACTTCGTTTCCCGGTGCAGGGTGTGCTTGCGGCACCGCCCGCAGTACTTTTGCAGCTCCATCCGGCCCGGGTCGTTCCGGCGGTTTTTCTCTGTGGTGTAATTGCGTTCTTTGCACTCCGTGCATGCCAGGGTGATCACCGGGCGGATATCTTTCTTTTTAGATGCCATCGCAATCCCTCACAGCTCGAATTTCAGCGAGCTGGTATTTCTTCCTAGTCCAGGATCTTGGTGATCGCGCCAGCGCCGACGGTCAGGCCGCCCTCGCGGATGGCGAAGCGCGAGCCCACTTCCAGCGCCACCGGCACGATCAGTTCGACTTCCAGGTTGACGTTATCC
>JAJYJF010000302.1 GCA_021796375.1 Chloroflexota bacterium
AAAATCCATGTCGCCGGTCTGCAGGGTGAGGACGGGACACAAATCGAACCCGGCAATCCACTCGTCGTAGAACCGCTCCAGCAGGGAGAGATACTCTGGGGTGATGCTGGTCTCCATGTCGCGGGCGCGAGCGCGGATGCGCTCCATCAGCAGGGGGACGGGCGCTCTCAGGTATACCAGCAGGGACGGTACGGGCAGGTTCTTGACGACGAACTCATAGACCTTGCGATAAGCGTTGAACTCAAGGCCGCTCATATTTCCCAGATGATTTAATGCGCGGGCAAAGATATGCGCGTCCTCGTAGATACTGCGGTCGATAATCGCCGATTCGGGCGCGTTCCACAGGTCCAGGTGCTGCTGCGCGCGGTGGCCCAGAAAAAAGACCTGCAGGTGAAACGACCAGCGCTGCATATCCGCGTAGAAATCGGGCAGGTAGGGGTTGTCCGCGACCGACTCGAAGGCAGTCTTCCAGCCAAGCCGGCTGCCAATCCGCTCGGTGAGCGAGGTTTTTCCGGATCCGATATTCCCCGCGACGAGGATTAATCGTTTAGGCATAGAGATCTTCCCTGTCGGCATTATCTCGTGGGTTTGTCCATCATTATATTACATCCTGCCTCCGGCTGCCCCGCGCCCCACGGCTCCCCCGAGGGCGCGAGTTGGTATAATCGGCGGCATGGAGAAGATCGACCTGGTTGCATTCGGAATTATTATCGATGACCTGGTCTTCCCCGACGGGAAAACCTATCCGGGATTGCTGGGGGGAGGGGGACCCCAGTCGGCGTTCGGCATGCGGCTGTGGGGGAAAGCCACGGGCATCGCGGCAGGGGTCGGCCCGGATCTGCCACCGGGCGCCGTGGATTGGCTGGACCGGTCCGGAATCGACCTGGCGGGCCTGCGCCGGGGACCGCACCCGACGCCGCGCGCCTGGCAGATCACCGCGGAAGACGGCTCGCGCGAGCAGGTCTGGCAGGTGTCTGATGAGGTGGTCCGCGAGCAGCTCGGCCGCTCGGTGGGGATGCTTCCGCCGGCTTACCGGAGCGCTGCCGGGTTCCATGTCGGGATCCATCCCGAAGCGCCGGACCTGGAGTTTTTCCGCCAGCTGCGCGCGCTGGGAGGCGTGGTGAGCGTTGAGCCGTTCCGGCCGGCGCCGCCGGGGCTCGCGCCCGCAGCGCTCCTCGAGCTGGGCAGCCTGGCGCAGATCTTCTCCCCCAACCTGGAGGAGGCCAGGTCGATGTCCGCCAGCGGGGATCCGGCCGATTTTGCCCGGCGGATGCTGGCAGCCGGGACCGAGGTTTTTCCCATCCGGCTGGGGCGGGCGGGAGCGCTGATCTTCGACCGGAAGAGCGGGAATCAGGCCAGAATCCCTGCCTGCCCGGTGAAGACCGTCGACCCGACCGGCGCGGGAAATGCGTTCTGCGGGGGTTTTCTCGCCGGGTGGGTGGAGAGCCAGGATTTTGTCCGCGCCGGTTTATACGGCTCGGTGGCCGCCTCATTTGTGGTTGAGACGATTGGTGTGCCCCTGGTTACTGAAGCCCTCATCGAGGAAGCGGGGCGCCGCTTCACAGCCCTGCAGAGCGAGGTCGCTGTCGAGCCCTCCGGCTGGTCTGGGCGGTCGCGGCGCTCATCCTTGGGGCGCTCCGCCGCTGACGCAGGCGGTGCTGGCGCCCATCCTGATTTGGGACGAATGGACTAACCATGCAGAAAACCATTCACTTCGACCGCACGGTGCTGCGCTGGATTGCGAAAAGCGCTTCCGATACACACCCGACGACCCTGCCGGAGGCAAATACCCTGCCCGCGGGCCAGGGGTACGCGGTGGCGATGGTTCGCCCGGAGGATGATCTTTCGGACCTGGACGCGGCCATCCGCGAGGTGATGCCGGGCGCGCGGGTTGCCAGGGTCGCTGCGCCGGAGGGCGGCGGCGAAGACGAGCGAGCCCTGAGATTTCTCAACCGCCTGCTCGAAATCGCCGGTGAGCCCGCGGCTGCCGGGGCGGAGGCTGGGCGGGTAGAGCCCTTGCTCTCGCAGCTTCTCTATCCGCGGGTGGATTTTCTGGTCGTCGATCACGCGGAAAGGCTCCCGGCAGCCAGCCTGCATGCCTTGCGGCGCTACCATTCCATGCCGCCCAGCATCCTCATCTCTTACGATACCGACCTTTTGGCCACGCTCTCGCGCGATCTGCTGCTCATGCGGAATGTGTACTTTTTCCAGAGTGAGGCCGGTCCGGCGTATTGAGCTCCGCGGGGGGGTATGATCGCTACGCGTTGTCAGCCTCGGCTGGCTCGGCCGGCTTGCCCGCCCGCCGGCCGGATCTGGCGGTCAGCGCTTCATTAATAACCAGGCCGACGAGAACGATCCCCCCGCCGATCATCAGGTGGGCGAGGTCTGCCTTTTCCGCGAAGAAGAGCAGCGACACTGTCACCGCCAGCGGCACTTTCAGGTTATTGAAGACCGCCAGGGTACCGGTGTTGACCCTCCGGGCGGCGTGGTTCCAGAGGAAAAAGCCGATCCCGGAGGCGACGATCCCTAGGTACACCAAAGTGCCCCCCTGCGCGTTCGAGAGCCGCAGCCCGATCAGGCCCCCCGTGACGATCGCGGAAAGGGCGGTAATTAAAAAACCGCCGAGGTACAGCAGGCTGAAAATCTCCAGGTCGCGCACCTCCACCAGGCTGGGGGCGATCCGGCGGTAGATCACCTGCCCGGCAGCGAAGCACAGGTTGGATACCTGCACGATCAAAAAGCCCAGCGCCAGCTCCCTCGACTGCAGGCTGGTCCACGAGACGATGGCCGTCCCGATGACCGCCAGGAAGGCGGCGACCAGGGCGGTCCCCTGCACCTTTTTGACGAGCGCCTGGTCGACGAGGGTAACATAGATCGGGGTAAAGACGGTGAACAAAGCCACTTCGTAGGCTTTCAGGTACTGGAAGGCGTAGTTGTAGCTGATATACATGATCCCGAACTGCACCGCTCCGATCGAGATCAGCTGGACCGCCTGCTTTGGGGTGACCCTTCGCAGCCGGAGAAAGGGTAGAAGGGTCAGGAAGGCGATCCCCAGGCGGGCGCAGGCCACGAAGCTGGGGTCCAAGCCGCTCAAATTATCCTTGATGATCCCGAATGAGAATGCCCACAGGAGGGAAACGATCAGCAGCTCAATCACGGCGAAGCGGTCCTTATCGATCGAGATGGAAGAAAGATTGGCACAGCATACCGAAGATACACATACAACCCCGGTCAACGGGATGGGTTACCGCGGGACGGTCCTCTCGGGGGCATCCCGGTTTAACGGCAATCCCCATCCTACCCACCCCGGGATCCCTTTTCTCCCCGCCGGGTTGAGGGGCGGTGCCGGGCGTGGGGTGATTCGCCAAAAATTGCGGATGCACCCGGTCCTGTGCTCGGGTTGTGCCGGGATTCGGATTGTGCTATATTGGACGTGCAGAGGTTCTCGGCGGCGAGTTTGTTCTGGCTGGTCGTGAGCTGCACTTCCGGAGAATCCTTTCAACCAGGCCCGCCGCTCAGGCGGGTCAATGCGTTTATCCCGGAAGCGCAGCGAAGGAGGGTCCCGTGGCTGTGATCACCATTTCTCGCCAGTACGGCAGTGGGGGAGATGAAATTGCTGCCCTGCTATGCCGCAGGTTGGGGTACCGCCTGTTTGATAAATACCTGATCACGCAGGCCGCCGTCGAATCCGGGCTCAGCGAGCGGGA
>JAJYJF010000303.1 GCA_021796375.1 Chloroflexota bacterium
ATCCCCATCGCCGAGGCGACGTGCGCCAGGAGCAGCTTGCCGGTCACATCCCCGATCGCCCAGATGCCGGGGACGCTGGTCGCCATACGCTCGTCGATCTCGACCGCACCGCGCGGGTTGAGCTTGACGCCCAGCTCCTCCAGCCCGAAACCGGCGCTGTTCGGCTTGAAGCCGATCGCCACCAGCGCCTGCTCGGCTTCCAGGGCCTGCTCGCCGGCATCGTTGGCCACCCTGATGCGCACCCCCGCCTCGGTGGTCTCAATCGACTGCACGCGGGTGCCGGTGAGCATCTTGATCCCGCGCTTTTTGTAGGCTTTGGCGAGCTCGGCGCTCACGTCTTCATCCTCGAGCGGGAGGATGCGCGGCAGCATTTCCACGATGGTCACCTCCGTGCCATAGGAGGACCAGATGGTGGCGAACTCCACCCCGATGGCTCCCGCGCCGATAATCACGACCGATTTCGGCAGCCGGGTCTGCTGGATGGCCTCCACGTAGGTGACCACCTTTTCCCCATCCACCTTCACGCCCGGGATCAGCGCGGTGCGCGCGCCGGTGGCGATCACCGTGTTTTTCGCCGAAAGCTCGCTGACCTTCCCGTCTTTGTCGGTGACCTGGATCGCGTTGCGCCCGGTCATCTTCCCCTCGCCCATGTACACGTCGACCTTGTTCTTTTTCATTAAGAATCCAACACCGCGGGAGTGGCGGTCGGCGATCTGCCTGGAGCGCTTGACCGCGGCCGGAAAATCCAGCTGCAGGTTCTCGAAGGAGAAGCCAAAGTCTTTGCCGCGCTCGCGCAGGATATGGGCGATATCGGCATTGCGCAGCAGCGCTTTGGAGGGGATGCAGCCCACGTTGAGGCAGACGCCCCCCAACCACTGCTTGTCGATAATGGCTGTTTTCAGGCCGAGCTGGGCAGCCCGGATTGCGCACACGTAGCCCCCAGGGCCGGCGCCGATGATCACGACATCATACTCGTTCATGTTTCCGCCTCATGGATATTAAAATTGGCCCCCGCTCGAATTCAGCTCCCATCTTCCGGAACCAACCCGGGAGGCATTTTCAGTTTGCGATCAAACCGAGAAAATTATACCCAATTCTGGAGCGTTTCCACCACTTTCCCCAGGAAATGATCGGCGGACGCACCATCCAGGATGCGGTGGTCGAAGGTCAGCCCCAGGTAAACCATGGGTTTGATGACGATGGCATCCGCCCCACCGGGCATTTCGACCACCACCGCCCGCTTCTGGACCATCCCGACCCCGAGGATCCCGCACTGCGGCGGGTTGATGATCGGGGTGGCGAACAGCGAATGGCTGACGCCGTGATTGGTGATCGTAAAGGTACCGCCGCGGACCTCTTCCGGCTGCAGCCGGTGGGAGCGAGCCCGGGCAGCCAGGTCGTTGATCCGGCGGGCCAGCCCGATGAGCGACAGCCCATCGGCGTCCTGGATCACCGGCACGATCAGGCCCGCATCGCCGAGCGAGGTCGCCAGCCCGATGTGGATCGCGTGATGCAGGCGGATGCCTTCCTCGCTCCAGCTCGAGTTAACGATCGGGACCGCCTTCAGCGCGGCGGCGGCCGCGGCCACAAAATACGCGCTGTAAGTGAGGTTGACCCCCTCGCGCGCGGATGCGGCCAGGTTCGCCTGCCGGTGCGCCGCCACGCGGCTCATATCCGCCTCCATGATCGTCGTGGCGTGCGGGATGGTGCGCTTGCTCGCCGCCAGGCTGGCCGCGGTCAGTTTGCGGATCTGGCTGAGGGGGACGAGCTCGGCGGCTTCTTCTTCATCGGGCCGGGCCGGCGCCGCCGGGTTGGCGGCGGTCTCCGCGGCCGGAGCCGCACCCCGCGAGGTTTCTGGCCCGGCCTGGGCCGGCATGGCCATCTCGGTGGGCCGGAAGAGATCGCCGTCGGCCGGGATCTCCCAGGGGGCCGCAGGCGGTTGGGCGGCGGGCCCGGCTCCCGGGGCCTGCTGGCGCTCCGCGAGGAAGGCGAGCAGGTCGTGCTTGGTGATCCGCCCGTTTGCGCCGGTCCCCTTCACCCGGGAGAGGTCCAGGTTGTTCTCTCGCGCCATGCGCGCGACCACCGGAGAGATGAACCCGAGATCCCCCGCGCGCCCGACGGTTGGGACGGGGGTCTTTTCGCGGCCGTTACCCGCCCCGGCCAGCGGCACGGCGGCTTCCCGGACGCCAGCCTCCAGCGGGATGGGCTCTTCCGGGGTGCCGATCCAGGCCAGGATCGTGCCGGCGCGGACCGTCTGGCCTTCGGGCACCAGGATGCGCAGCAGCGTCCCGCCCGCCGGGCTGGGGATTTCGGAATCAACCTTATCGGTATTGATCTCGAGCAGCGCGTCGAGCTCGTTGATGGTCTCGCCCTCGCGCTTGAGCCAGCGGGTGACCGTACCCTCTACCACCGATTCGCCCAGCTGCGGCATGATCACTTTGGTCGCCATGCATCCTCCCGATTCCTCCCAAACGGCCCCCTTACGGGGTTTCCCTGGGCTGGGGTGAGCCGCTCCGGACCGGCGCGCGGGGGCTTTCCCTGGAGCACGCGGTCAGCCCGGATCAATACCTGGCCAGATCGCGGATCGCCGCGGCGATTCTGTCAGGGTTGATCATGAACCAGTCCTGGAACGGACGGCTGAACGGCACGGCCGGAACGTCCGGACCCGCCAGCCGGCGGACCGGGGCATCCAGGTCGGTAAAGGCGTGCTCCGCGATCAGGGCCGCGATTTCGGCGCCGTACCCGCCGGTCAGGTTATCTTCATAGACGATCAGGGCCTTCCCGGTCTTGCGCACGGAGGCCAGGATGCCGTCGCGGTCCACCGGGTAGAGCGTGCGCAGGTCGATCACTTCAACGTCGATCCCCTCACCGGCCGCAGTCTGCGCCGCCTGCTCGGCATAAAAGGCCATCATGCCATAGGCGAAGACGCTCAGGTCGCCTCCCCGGCGGGCAACCCGTGCGGGACCGATGGGGACGGTGTAATCGCCTTCCGGGATGCTGCCGCGGATCAGCCGGTAGCCCTTCTTGGGCTCGAAAAAGATCACCGGGTTTGGATCGCGGATCGCGCTCTTCAGCAGCCCCTTGGCATCCGCCGGGGTCGAGGGAATGACAACCTTCAGGCCAGGGATATGGGTGAAAATCGATTCGGTCGACTGCGAATGATATAAGGCGCCCCCGACGCCGCCTCCGTACGGGGCGCGGATCACCATCGGTACGGTCCACTGCCCGTTCGAGCGGTAGCACATTTTGGCCGCCTCGTTGATGATCTGGTTGACGGCCGGCAGGATGTAGTCGGCGAACTGGATCTCACAGATCGGGTGCAAGCCGTACAGCGCCGCCCCGATCCCCACCCCGGAGATGGTCGCCTCCGCCAGGGGCGAATCGATCACCCGTTTGGGACCGTACTTATCATAGAGCCCGAGCGTGGCGCGGAAGACCCCGCCGCGAGGCCCGACGTCTTCACCGATGATGAAGGTATCCGGGTCGCGGGCCAGCTCCTCGTCCATCGCCTGGCGGATGGCCTCGATCAGGGTCGGCTCGCCGGCGGCTTCGGGTCGGGCGCTCTTTTCGACGGAGGAAACGGCTTCAGCCATTCGCCACCTCCTCGGCATAGACCGGGTGCAGGGCGGCGGCTGCCTCCGGGAGAGGAGCGGCCTCGGCTTTTTTCGCCGCCTCCTCAGATC
>JAJYJF010000304.1 GCA_021796375.1 Chloroflexota bacterium
TTTCTGCTTTCGCAGCAGTGACCACCCCCGTTTCTGTGCGAAAACTAATTTTCTCTTCCATTTACCTGTAAAACCAGCTTCCAATTTCGAAAAATCAACTCGATTAAATAAATTGATTTCCCCCTCCAGTAGTGGATAATGCCAACAATTATTATCCACTAATAGTGGAGCGTTGTCCAGTCCTATTTTTTGCGTGGGTTGCCTGGCTGGTGGGCGTTTAAAACCGGGCAGGCGGCCCACCGGCCGCCCGCTCCCAAAATGATCCTCGCACGGCGCTTAAAAGGCGACCGTCTTGCGAATGTCGATCACCTGCTCGACCAGCGGCTCCACTGCTTTTCGCAGAACCTCGGGGTCGACCCCGCTGACCTTAATCGTGACCCGGCGGTCTTCGGCGGAATCACCGCTGATCGATCCCAGGGCAATAATATTCCCCTTCAGCTCCTGGATGGCGCCGGTCAGCTGGTGGAGAACGCCGGGAGTATCCCTGACCTGGACGGTCATTCGAATCCCCGGTTCGCGCGCGCCCAGCAGCTCTAAGAAGAGCTTGAAGAGGTCCGTCTCGGTGATGATACCCACCAGGTCTTTGCCGCGCATCACCGGCAGGCTGCCGATCTTGCTGTCCGCCATCAAACGCGCAGCTTCTTCCAGAGGCGTGTCCTCGGTTACAGTCACCACCTCTCGGTTCATGATGCGGTCGACGGTAACTTTGCTCAGCAGGTAGCTGATCTCCCAGACGCTCAATGTGGTCGCATCGGACGGCGATGCATTCAATAGATCTTTTTCCGTCACGATCCCGACCATCTCGCCGTGCGAGTTGATGACGGGAAGCCGGCGCACGTGCTCCTCGTGCATCAGGTTGAGGGCATCCTGGATGGGCATATCCGGCTTGATCGTGATTACCGGGTGTCGCATTCTTTCTCCGACAAACATAATCGCGCTCCTTTTTTGGTATCTATCTGGCTTTTCTTTTATTGAAGACTGAGATGCTGGTCAACCGCTCGAAAATTGGATGGGATCTACCGATTTCAATTATATCCAGAATAGCCTCCCAATGCCGGGCTGAAGAGGGTGCAACACTATCGCGCCGCGGGGAGCTCTTCGATCTCCAGCCGGTCGAGCCCGGCCAGGAGGAGAAATTTCCGGTAGGCGCGGGTTTCCGCCAGCAGCTCGCCGAGCCGTTCTCGTGCCAGTTTCCCCATCGCCGGGTCGGGAGATCCTCCCGCCGCCACCTGCCATTCGGGACCGGAGGCGGAGAGAATGGTCACTCTGCCCTGGCTGGCGATGGCTTCGAGGCCGATCAGGACGGCCTCCTCGCGCTGGGCTGTCGCCGCAGCCAGCCGGGGGATGGAGAGCTTTCCCGTGGAGGCCCGCAGCGCGTACTTTACCATCCCGGTCAGCAGGGCGGTGAACTCCGCGGGGCTGGAGGGGCCGGGCTCCCGGCAGACCCAGGCGATTTCCAGCGGGCGGACTTTCCGGATCGCTTCCTCCAGGAGGAGCTGTGAAGGCGGGGCCGTCCAGATGACCAGTGCGGTCGCCGGGACCAGCTCTTCTCGTGTCTCCCCGGGCATCCCGGCTGCGGCCGCGCCTTCCCGCCATACCTGCGCGCGCCCGCGCGCCGCCCAGCTGCGAATTTCCTCCTCCGCGCGGGGATCGCGGCGCAGGTCAACCTGCCGGATCTTCCTGCCCTTCGAAAAGTCCCTGACCTCGATCGCCTCACCTTGCCGGCCGTCCACCCACTCGATCTGGATCTCGGGTTTTCCCCGGAAGTTCGACGTCCGCGGGGTGTAAGCCAGGTCGAAGCGGCCTTCCGGGACGGGCTCGCCGCCGCCCTGCCACCAGATCACCCGCTGGGCAGCCCCACGCTCGTTCTCAACGGTGACCAGCCGGTGCTCGCCGCCCCTGCCCAGCGGGGATTGCGCGCGAACCGCCAGGTTGCGGCAGCGGAAGATCAAAGGCGGGTTGCCTGGACCGAACGGGGCCAGGCGCTCCAGATCCGCGACGCTTTCCAGGGTCAGCGTCTCAAGCGGCAGATCTGCCTCGATCTTGATCCCGGGCGGCGGGCCGGCGGCCGCGAGCTGCCCGGCGACAGACCGGTCCAGCCCGCGCTGGAACTCGGAAATTTTCCCCGGGTCCAGGCTCAACCCGGCGGCCATCGGGTGACCGCCGTATCCGGCGAGCAGGCCCGCCTGAGAAGCGATCGCCCGGGTGATGTCGCAGCCCGCGACCGAGCGGGCGGACCCGCGGGCGAGCTCTCCGGGAGGGGAAACGAGCAGGACGACAGGCCGCTCGAAGCGCTCCACCAGCCGGCTGGCGACGATCCCGACGATCCCTCCCGGCCAGGCAGGGTGCGCCAGGACCAGCGCCGGGTGGTCAAGCAGGGATGGGTCGCGGTCGATCATCGCGAGCGCCGCCGCGTAGACCTGGTCGGTCATCAGCTTGCGCCGGGCGTTGAGCGCCTCCACCTGCTGCGCGAGGATCCGCGCCCGGACGGGATCGAGCGTGGTCAGCAGCTCAACGGCCGGGTTGGCATCGCTCAGGCGGCCCAGGGCGTTGAGCCGCGGCGCCAGCAGGTAGGCGACGTGCTCCTCGGTGATCCGGCTGCTCTCCACGCCCGCCAGCTCCATCACCTGCGCGAGGCCCGGCCGCAGGGATTCTCGCAGCGTCCAGAGGCCCAGCTGTGCCAGGCGCCTCGCCTCCCCCCGCAGCTCCGCCAGGTCGGCGATGATCCCCATGGCGGCCAGATCCTGATAGGAACTGGCTTCTCCCTCCCGGCCGAAGCGGCCCAGCAGCGCTTCCGCGAAGAGATAGGCCACCCCGGCCCCGGGCAGGCTCGCGAAGGGGTGATGGGGTGGCAGGCCGCGCGGGGTGACGATCGCCTCAGCCTCCGGCAGGCGGTCGGGCAGCTCGTGGTGATCGGTGATCACGACCGGCACACTTCGACTATGCGCATATTCGACGGCATCGAAAGCCCCGCTCCCCGTATCGCAGGTCAGCAGCAGCTGCGCGCCCCCATCCAGCTCTTTTTCGAGCGCGGCCAGCCCGATCCCATGGTTCTCCTGGCTGCGCACCGGGATGTGGTAGCTGACCCGACCCCCGGCCTCCCGCAGGCAGCTTACCAGGATGGTCGTCGACGTCTGCCCGTCAACGTCGAAATCCCCCCACACGCAGATCTGCCGCCCCCCACGGACCGCCGCCTCCACGAGCTCCACCCCGCGCGCCAGCCCGGGAAGCTCTTCCAGGGCCGGGCGTGTGCTGGCCCGCGGGTCCAGGAACGCCCGCGCCTCCCCGCCGGTGAGGATTCCCCGGCGGGCAAGCACCTGGCTGACCAGCTGGCTCCCGCCCGCCGCCTCCAGCACCGCCGCCGGAACCTCCACCGGCTCGCGCAGGACCCAGGACTTGAGCGCCATATCAGAAAGCTACCTCCGGGATGGAATCGAAATCGATCTCAAAATCTTCGCCGCCCTCCGCGCTCTCCCGCTCCTCGAGCGGCACCGGGCTGCCCCCGCGCTCGCAGTAGGTGCTGTAGAGGCAGGTTTTGCAGGCAGCCTCTCGGGCGGTGCGGTTGAAATCCTCCGGCCCCGAGCGTCCGAGGATCTCGTCAGCCGTCCGCTGCAGCAGATCGGCGTCCAGACTGAACTGCTCGGGAGAATAGTCGAGCACCTCCGGCTGCGCGGGGA
>JAJYJF010000305.1 GCA_021796375.1 Chloroflexota bacterium
CGCGGAGGTTTTTTCGGTTGAGCGAGCACCTTGGAGGGTCATCGATAATCTCCTTCATTCCATGTTTGTTCTACCGCATCTCTTGACCGCCGGTGACGTTGATCGCCTGGCCGGTCATGTAGCTGGCGGCGTCTGAGGCCAGAAAGACAATGACGTTGCAAACATCATCATAGGTGCAGCCGCGGCGAAGCGGCACCTGTTCGGTATATTTCTGGCGAATCTGCTCTTTGGTCAGTCCCTGGTTGCGCGAGTACTGCTCGTAGAGCGAATCGACCCATAAGGGCGAGTCCAGCAGGTTGCCCGGGCAGACCGCGTTGACGCGCACGCCGTACTCTGCCATCTCCAGCGCCAGGCTCTGGGTCAGGCCGATGCCGCCGAATTTGCTGGCTGCGTACGCCGAGCTCCGGTAGCTGCCCTTCTTCCCGGACTTGGAGTTGACCTGGAGGATCACGCCGCTTCGCTGGGAGATCATCTGGCGGGCGGCGTGCTTGGCAACCAGGAAGTACCCAACCAGGTTCACCTCAATCACGGCCCGCCACTTGGCGGCCGGGAAGTCTTCCACCGGCCCGGAGAGCAGGATCCCGGCATTGGAGACAGCGATATCCAGGCGTCCAAACTCCTCGACGGCGCGAGCAACCAGCGATTCTACCTGATCCTCGTGGGTGACATCCACCCCAACGGCGAGGGTCCGCCGCCCGGTCTCAGCCGCGATCTCCGCCGCGACCTTCTCCGCCCCGGCCAGGTTCAGATCAGCCACGACCACGTGGGCGCCTTCAACCGCCAGCCGGCGGCTGATCGCTTCTCCGAGCCCCTGGGCGGCGCCGGTGACGAGCGCGATGCGGTCCTTCAAAAGCATACTCATCGATGGCCTCTTCTCTGCTGGAACATCGTCAGGGGAGCATCTCGCGGAGGAACTCCTCCTCCGCCGCAACGGTCCACTCCCGGCCGTTCTTCAGCTTGCTCCAGACATCCGGCAGTTTTTCTTTCAAATCCGGCAGGGCGGTCAGCGGGAAATCCTTGATATGCGGGTAGATCACCACCTTACCCGGGAAAAGACCGTCCTGGACGGCTTTCAGCCCGTCGCGAGCGGCGGAAAGCGACCCAACGGCCGCCACCGAGCGATTGGGCGATAGCTGCGCGCTTTCTGCCAGGTTCAACATGGAGCGCAGGTCGTCGATCGTCGAGGCGGAATGGCCGATGACGCGCACGCCGCGCAGGTAGGTGTCGCTGAGGTCGAGCTCAGCCGTTACCCCGCGGTTGAGGCCGGCGAAGATGTTCATCACACCGCCTGGGGCCAGGTACGCGGCCGCTTCGGAAATCACCCCCGGCACCGGAGCCAGGACGACGATATCATCAAAGCCGGGATCGCGGAACTCGGCCATTTTATGCTGGTAGTTCTCCTTTTCCATCGCGTTCAGGCAGACCCATTCAATCCCCTGGGCTGCGGCTTCACCCGCGTGGCCGCTGCAGAGCTCGTCGACGCGCATCTGGTTCATCTCCGTGCTGACGAGCGTGGCGGGGTGACCTGCCACCTGGATCGCGCGCTGCACGTGCATCTGGCCCATCGGTCCCCCCGCGCCCACGAACCAGGCTTTCCCGCCCGGCTTGAGGGTGGAGCGGACAGGTCTTTCCAGGTAGGCGCGCGCGATATCCGGGCTGGTGGTGCCGGCGTACAGCCAGCGGTTGTAGTGGATGCGCCCGACATCTACCCGCACCAGCCGGTTGAGCGGCTTCTCCGCGAGGATGGCTAGGACGCCAAACTGGGCCAGGTGCGGGCTGGCGGCCTCGATCATATCCGCGTCCGCGCCCAGGACGATGATATCGTCCACCAGCTCAGCGGGGACATTGCTGAGATCCGGCACCTCGGCCACGTCGATCCCGAGCGCGCTGGCAGTGTCTTTCAGCCAGCCGGCGAACCGGGGGGGCACATGGCTGAGCAGCAGCCGCGCCGGATGAGCCGTTTGATCGAACCCGGCGCTGATCGTATAATCGCGATCTTCGCCGGTCCCGATGATCCAGGTTGTCCCGCCTGACTTCAGGCCGGTCCGGTATTTGAGCTCGTAGGCCGCCGTCACGCACGCCCACGGTTCGGTCAGGGCGCTTTCGGCATAGCCGGTGTTGGGGCGGACCGGGATCAGGTAGTTCCCGCCGTCGCCCGCCAGCACGCGGGAATCCAGCCGGTTGTATTGAGATAAGCCGCCCTGGATCTCATACCCATAGGCGTAGCCCACACCGTTTACGAAAATATCCGCCTGGACGATGAAGCGGTCGCCGGGTTTATACGCCTGGCGGAGATGCTCTCCGGCCTTGACCACCGTCAGGGTGACCTCGTGCCCGAGGACCACCGGGTCGGAGGCCATATTTTTATGGATGCGCGGGTGGCTTTGCCCGGCTTTGATCACCTTGATATCCGAAAAGCAGATCCCCACCGCATCGTGGCGGACCAGCAGCTCATCCGGCCCGAGCTCGGGAACCGGGACCTGGATCGGGCCGCCAGCCCGGCCCAGGTTTTCAAACCCGGCGCCGTAAAGCGGCCAGAGCGTCTGGACGTCAGGCACAGGGGCGTCGGCACAACGATAAAGGGTCAGTTTATCCGTCATAAGATCTCCTGCGGCTCATCAGTTAGGCGATCGGGGTGGAATGGGTATCTTCCTCTAATTCAACCGGTACTGACGCGGCCATCTCGAATCTGGCTCCAGGGTGGATTAAAGATCGATCCTGGAGAAACCTTAAAAGCTATCCAAACAATGCCAAGAAATCCGCGGGCTCGGGGTCTGAGCCGGTAGAGCGTAATTTTTGCAGCCCCGGGGTCCCGGGTGGGACCAGGCTGCCAATCCGGCTGTAAAACTGGTTCCGGGCGCGCCTGGCCGGAAAATGCGCCTCAGCCCACGCGCTGGCGGATCCCATCCCCCGAGCGCGCTGCATCGCGGTGTGGCCGTAGATAAAATGCGCCCCATCCAGAAAAGCCTGGCGCAGGGGAACCAGTTCGGGCGCGTCGAAGTCGTCTACCAACCGCTGCCCGAAGCTGTTCATCTCGGTGCCGACGTTCAAGGGCAGGTCGAGCTCCGCTGCCAGACGGACGATCTCATTCAGCCGGTCGAGCTTAGCCTTGCGCAGGTGCGGGTCCGCGACGTTCCAGTTGCGGTCGGGGATCACGTTGATGGCCGCCGCCCCGGCGCGGACGTGCAGCTCGAGCAGCTCAGCGATCGTTCCCTCGCCGGGGGACGTGCCGTCCAGCCAGGCGACGCAGGGGAGCGCTCCGCAGCTCGCGATCAGCCGGTTGACGTCGCCCAGGGCTGGGAAGGTTCCAGCGGTCGGGGCGATGTATCCGGCGCCGCCGCGCTTCATCAGGCGGGTGCGCACCAGATTCTGAAACCTGGGCGACTCGGGGGTCACCTCGCCCAGATCGTCTCGCGTCATACCCAGCTGGTCCGCCCAGTAGGAAGCCGGGTCGGAGAATTTTCGGCCGGCGGCAAGCAGGTAAGCCCGGACGATGTGCCGCTCGGTGGGGTTTCCGGCCGGGGTGAGCGGCAGGACGTCGCGATCGTAGTCGATGCTTAACGGCGCCAGGTGGGCGTTCAGGCGCCCGGCAACCATCCGGTTGCGGCTGGCAGCGCGCTGGCGCAGGTCGGCTAAAATGGGCGCCGTCTCGGGAGGCGCGCTCCCACCGGTGA
>JAJYJF010000306.1 GCA_021796375.1 Chloroflexota bacterium
GGGTGGCAGAAGGGCATTTGCCCGTTTTGCGGCAGCCTGCCCCTCCTGGCCGAGCTGCGCGGGCCGCAGCGGGCCCGCTCCCTGCGCTGCGGCCTGTGCGGGGCAGACTGGCGCTTCAACCGGCTCCAGTGCGCGCACTGCGGCTGCACGGATACCCGCTCGCTGGCCATCCTGGCGCCGGAAGGCGAGCTCCAGCGCGCCTCCATCCAGGCTTGCTCCGAATGCCGCGCCTACCTTAAAATGGTGATCACGGTGGATCCCATCCCCGCCAGGTTCTTGCCCGTGGAAGACCTGGCGACCCTCTCTCTGGACTTGATTGCCGGGAACTTTGGCTACACCCGGCCGGGCTGGTAGCAAATGGAACAGCAACCGATCAGCGAATCTGGATACCTTCGATATCATTCTGGCCAGTGGGAGCGGATCGAGGGGTCGATCATCCGCGAGGCCCCGGTCGTGCTCTCCGTCAACGGCGAGGAATGGCTCACCCTGTTGTGCACGCCCTCCGACCTGGAGGCGCTGGCGGTCGGCTTCCTGTATAACGAGGGAAGCATCGAGAGCCTGGATGAAGTGGCCAGCGCGAGCGTGTGCGCCCGCGGCGACCTGGTCGACGTCTGGTTGACGCACGCGCTGAGTAAGCCCGCCACCTGGAGGCGCACCTCGGGCTGTTCGGGCGGCCTGACCGCCGCCCGTGAGGTCCTCCCGGGGGCGGTCTGCGACCCGGGGGAGGGACTTACCGCGGAGCAGGTCACCGGCCTGATCGAGCGCCTGCTGGGAGCCCAGGAGCTGTACCGGCTGGCCGGCGGGGTGCACACCTCGATCTTGAGCGACGGCGAAACGACCCTGGCCTGCTCCGAAGATATTGGCCGGCACAACACCCTGGATAAAATTGCCGGCCGCATCCTCCTGGACCGGATCCAGGCGAAGCGCCGCATCCTGGTGACGACCGGCCGGATCAGCTCCGAGATGCTGCAGAAGGCGGCGAGACTCGGGGCGTCCGTCTTGATCTCCCGCACCTCGCCGAACGCGCTTTCGGTCGAGATGGCGCGCGCGAGGGGAATCACGCTGATCGGGTACGCGCGCCGGGACCAGTTCCAGGTGTATGCCCACCCGGAGCGGATCCAGGGCGCTCCCTGGCAGGAGGCCGCTCCCGAAGAGAGCTTCGCATATCCACCCGAGGCGCTCTCGCCGGGAGAGGCCGGGGCAGCCAGCCCGCCGCCCGAACTCGCAGCCCTTCCCGTGGTAAAGAAGAATCACAACCCGTAAACTGGATCAGCCCGCGGATGGAGGCTGGTCAATGAACCATGGTGAATCCCTGATTAAATCTTATCGGGATTGATCATGGATTGGAAAGCCAAATCTGCTTCAACCTATCCCCTTCATCCCCTTCCCGCAGATTTAATACCTTTAAGGCGCCATTCATTTGCGGGAAGGGGAAGATCTTACAGGAAGGCGGAGGGGCCCGTTGGCCCCTCCGCCCTTTGGTACATCCCGAGGGAACCGAGGGACCTGCAGAACCTGTCCCTTGCCCCGCGTCCCGAGGCGCAACCGAGGGACGCCCCCAGATTGCGTTTCCCGCCAGCAGCTAGCCAGCTGGGGGCGGGGATAGGTTGTAACAGATTTGGCTTTCCAAACCAGGATAAATCCCGATCAGATTAAATTGGGGATTCGTCCTGTATCGATCTGCTGGCCGGCGCGAAGCGGAGGAGGAGCTTCGCACCGCTACTTGCGCCAGTACGGCCCCTGGTCATCGGCCGGGTTGCGGGTGAGGTTGCGCGGATCTGCGCCGTCCGCGTTCATGAGGTAGATTTCCCAGTTGCCGTCCCGGTTGGTCTGGAAGGCAATCTGGGTGCCGTCGGGCGACCAGGCCGGCGACCAGTCCTCGGCCGGGTTCCGGGTGAGGTTTGCCAGGCCGCTGCCGTCGGCGCGGATCGCGTAGATATCCGACTGCCCATTTTGAACCGAGCGGAAGGCGATCGTGGCGCCGTCCGGCGACCAGGCCGGCGAGTAGTCGCTGCCGCCGCCGGCGGTCAGCCGCTTCACGCCCGTGCCGTCGGCGTTCATCAGGTAGATAGAATACATCCCGGTGGTCTTGTCGCGGTCGGAGACGAAGGCGATACGGCTCCCGTCCGGCGACCAGGCGGGCGCGAAATCATCCCCCGGGGAGCGGGTCAGGCGCTTTGCGCCGGAGCCGTCCGCGCCCATGACGTAAATCTCGTTGTTGCCGTCCCGCCGGGAGGTGAAGGCGATGGATTTGCCGTCCGGCGACCAGGCGGGGAAGCCGTCGTCGGCGCTGGCGTCCGTCAGCGGGGTGGGGCCGGACCCGTCGGCGTTCATCACGCCGATGAAGCTGTGGGTCAGCCCCCAGCCGGTGAACAGGATGCGCTGGCCGTCCGGGGAGAACGGGCCGGAGAAGGTGTTCGAATCGCCCCGGGTCAGGCGGGTCACCTCGGAGGTGGCGAGATCCAGCCGGTACAGGTCGGAATACGGGCCGTCCCGGTTGGAAGAGAACACGAGCTGAGACCCGCCGCCCGGTGGGGTCGGAGCCCGCGTTGGGGGGGCCGTCTGCGACGGCGCCTGGGTCGGAGCCGGCGGAACGGTGGCGGACGGCGCCAGGGTTGGCGCTGAGGTCGGGCTGGCCGACGGCCCGACCGTGGGGGCGAGCTCAGCCGCCGCCGGCGCGCAGGCCGCCAGGCAGGCCATTCCGATCAAGGTGAGGGTCAGCAGACGCCAGGCGCCCATCCAGAGCCGTCCTTTCCGAGATCCACCCGCGAAGCGGATCCGTCCCGAAGAGAGATGCTACGATCCCGGCTGGATCTCATACCAGATCTGCTCCAGGAAGCCGGCCGCATCCACCTTTTCGACCTGGTCGAGGAGCTCCGGGGCGCCCTTGACGCAGTGCCAGCTGTAGATGTTGGAATGGCCGGTGACGCTCTCCGGGATAAAATCTGAATCCGGGTTGGCGGTGCAGAAATCGGTCATCGCCTGGGTCGGGGTTTTATCCGTGTTGGCTTTGGAGCTGCAGGGCAGGTTCGCCCCGAAGTTGCAGGCGTAGACCTGATTCCCCATGCAGCGCCAGATGGTCGTCTTCTTGAACATCTGCATCGGCTCGGTGCTGGTCTCCAGCCCGGCGGCTTTTTTGAACCCGTTGATCACGCTGTCGGGGACCGCCTCGCCGGTGTAGCGCGCGTCCGGGGCGTCGATTGTCCCGGCGGCGGCGCAGTAGGCGAAGGGATCGGTAAAGGACTGGGGCGCCGGTGGATTGGTCGGCGGCCGGGTAGCCGGAGACAGCGCTGCCGCCCCGGCCCGCGTCGAGCAGGCGGACAGGATCACGGCGAGCGCGGCCAGCAGAACTCCTCCGATCAGAAAGCTTGTTCTCTTCATGGCAGATCTCCTTGGAAAGCGGTGGTTTAGGTTTCGAGGATCCCCAGGATCAGTATAGCGCGGCGGGTATTCCGCGGCGACCGGATTCAGTCTGCGGCCGCCTAGGCCTTTGGTCCTAACCGGGCACAAGAACCGGGTGATATAATCGAATCGTCCAGGTGAGAAATGACAATCCGCATTTTGATCGCCGACGATCATGGCATCGTGCGCCAGGGGCTGCGCATGTATCTGCAGTTCGACCCGGAGCTGGAGATCGTGGGAGAAGCGTCGGATGGGCGTGAGGCGCTGGA
>JAJYJF010000307.1:0-414 GCA_021796375.1 Chloroflexota bacterium
ATCTACAGATCGACAATGGAAAAATGGATGGATTTGTTTATGCCCAAAACCTCGTCCAAAAAGATGGGCATGTGGTGATGGGCTATTATAACGATCAGGATCTGCCTTACTACTACAATATTGCGGATAATTATGTTTTATTCGACCGCTTCTTCAGCTCGGCGAAAAATGGCAGCTTTCAAAATCACATGTTTACGATCGCGGGCCGGCCGCCGCTGGGCAGCTCCTACATCGATGCCGGGGGAAAATACGACCAGTTTCTGACCATTTTTGACCGGTTGGAGGAAAAACACATCACCTGGAAGTTTTACGTTCAAAATTACGAACCCAATATCACCTACCGCTCGCCAGGACAGGGGAGTAAATCCGAGCAGGTTTTATGGGTGCCCCTGCTGTACATCGATCGATTTTTAG
>JAJYJF010000307.1:424-3668 GCA_021796375.1 Chloroflexota bacterium
CACATTGTAGATCTGAGTGAATACTACCAGGACCTGCATAACGGAACTCTTCCGGAGGTGGCCTACATTTCTCCATCTGGAGCCAGCGAACAATCCCCCGGCAGCGTTCAAACCGGGCAAAGTTTTGTGCGCGGCTTGATCCAGGAGCTGATGCGCAGCTCTTATTGGAGCTCCAGCGCTTTTCTCTGGTCCTACGATGATTGGGGAGGATGGTACGACCACGTGCTTCCACCCCAGGTGGATGCGTATGGATACGGACTGCGCGTGCCCGCCTTACTGGTCTCCGCGTACGCCAGACAGGGTTATGTTGACCACGGGACGTATGACTTTACTTCGGTCATTAAATTTATCGAGGAGAATTGGGGAGTCGACCCCGTTGGCGGCCGGGATGTCAAGGCTCAAACCTTCTTTTCGGCCTTTGATTTTACCCGCGGCCCTCGCCCGGCGGTGATGCTCGGCGATGCCCGTCCGTCAGGTGAAAAGCCGAAGAAGGTCAATACTCAGGTGATCTATCAGGCCTACACGCTCGCCATCGGGGTTGGCATGCTCTCCATCTTTTGGGCGATCGGCGGCTCTACTTTGCGAAGCATTCGACCCAGGCGCAAATAAAAGGATGGGCCGCACGAAATCGGAATATTGAGGCGCAGGACGCCGGTGGCCAAAAATATATCACGATTTCCATTGTATTTATCCTGTAATTCTTTAAGGAACAGTTTGAAATATCGCTGAGACACACCCAGGGGGTTAGCGGTGGAAAAGCGCAGAAAATTCGTCCTCTTCCTGTTCCCTCTCATTTTCGCGATCGCCCTGGCCACCGCATCCGCGCAGGCTGCACCGCGCCTGCGCCTGGCCGCCGGCGCTCCGCTCTCGACGGATGCGATTTATCTACCCCTGATCTCCGGCGGCTCAGGGAACATCGTCTTCACCACGCCCATCCCCCCAACGCCCACCCTCACCCGGACGCCGACCGCCACATGGACCCCCACTGCCACGCGGACGCCCTATCCAAGCAGGACGCCCATCCCGGGGCAGACAGCGGTCACCGTTTACGCGGTGGGAGATATCGCGCAGTGCTACGGGCTGCCTCCCGACCCGACCACGGGCTCGATGATCACCGGGACCATGCTCCAGCAGACGTCCGGGTGGATTTTCACCCTGGGCGATAATTCGAACGACAACGGCACGATGGACGATTACAACCTGTGCTTCACGCCCACCTGGGGGAGCCTGATGCCCCGCCTGCACCCGGCGATGGGCAACCACGACACGAACTATCCCACCAATGACGGCATCCCTTACTTTACCTATTTCAGCGGCATGACCGGCACGAACGGCTACTACAGCCTGAATTTGGGGAGCTGGCACATCATCGTCCTGAATTCGCAGTGCAATTATTCCCTCGGGTGCGCGACGGGCTCGCCCCAGGAGCGCTGGCTGGCGATGGACCTGGCCGCCAATACCCAGCCGTGCGTTCTGGCGATCTGGCACCAGCCTTTATTCACCACGGGCAACGAGTCTCCCCTGCCCGTGATAGTATCGTTCTGGCAGGACCTGTACAACGCGCACGCCGATTTGATCCTGAACGGGCACAACCACATTTACGAGCGCTATCTCCCGCAGGACCCATCCGGAGCCCTGGATCTCACCAACGGCATCCGCGAGATGGTGGTTGGAACCGGAGGGGCAAATCACGGCGGGATGCTGCTCACGCCGATGGCGCCCAACGAAGAAGTACGCGACGGGGTCACCTTCGGTTACCTGAAATTGAAGCTCTATCCGGACAGCTTTACCTGGGAGTTCGTCCCGCAGCCGGGAAAAGACTTTACCGACGCCGGCTCTCAGACGTGCCACCCTAAATGACCGCGGGGACGGGGAGGCCCGCTCGCCTCCCGGTGAGCCTCCTCGCTGCGTCCGCGCCGCATCCGGGTCATCCGGTGCCGGTGGGACCCCGGGCGCGGCGAAATCCCCTGCGGCAGCCTGCTGCTCTTCAGGTTTGCGCGCGTGTTCCCCCAGCCCGCGGGATGCGCTATACTTAAAAGGAACCGCCTACGATTCTCGAGAGAAACCATCACCATCCCTTCTTCAGAATTCCCATCTGAACGCTGCCTGGGAGGAGGGCCATTGGCTGATCGCTCCTATAATCCATTTGAAATTGCCAGAGAGCGGCTCCGGTCGGCTGCCGATTATCTCGATCTGGATGCTCCCACCCGGGACCTGCTGTGCAACCCGATGCGCGAGTATCATTTTTCCATCCCGGTGCGCATGGATCACGGCGAGGTACAGGTATTCCGCGGCTACCGCGTGCAGTATAACGACGCGCGCGGGCCGGGGAAAGGCGGCATCCGCTTCCACCCGCTGCAGACCATCGATACGCTGCGTGCCCTGGCGATGTGGATGACCTGGAACTGCGCGCTGGCGGACCTGCCGCTGGGCGGGAGCATGGGAGGGGTCATCTGCGACCCGCACGACCTGAGCCCGCTCGAGCAGGAGCGCATCTGCCGGGGGTGGGTCCGGCAGATCGCGCGCGACGTCGGGCCGCAATGGGACGTGCCGTCCCCCGACCTGATGACCAATCCGCAGCATATGCTGTGGATGCTGGATGAATATGAAGCGATCCACGGCGCGAAGAGCCCCGGATTTATCACCGGAAAGCCGGTGGGGATGGGCGGGTCGCTCGGGCGGGTGGAATCTACCGGCTACGGGATCATGATCGCCGTGCGCGAAGCGCTCCGGGAGATGGAGATCAAGCCCGAAACCACGCGGGCGAGCTTCCAGGGCTTCGGGCACGTGGCGCAGAATGCCATCCAGCTGTACCGCCAGATGGGGGGGACCGTCGCCAGCGTCTCGTGCTGGAATCAGAAAGAAGCGGCTTCCCACGTTTTCACGCGCAAATCCGGGATCGACCTGGACGAGCTGCTTGGGATCACCGACCAGTTTGGCGAGATCGATAGAACCGCCGCGGAAGCGCTGGGCTATACCTGCCAGCCAGGCGAAACCTGGCTGGAACAGGATGTGGATATCCTGGTCCCGGCGGCCGTCGAGAACCAGATCACCCCCGAGACGGTCGACCGGATCCACCCGCGCGTGAAGGTGATCGCCGAGGGCGCCAGCGGGTCTACCCACCCCGGAGCCGACGAGACGCTCTCCGCCCGGGGGGTGCTGGTGATCCCCGATGTCCTGGCGAACGCCGGTGGGGTGATCGCCAGCTACTTCGAGCAGGTGCAGAGCAACATGAACTACTACT
>JAJYJF010000308.1 GCA_021796375.1 Chloroflexota bacterium
ACGCACTCATCGTCCGCGGGAGGACGAAGGTCACCCAGGCGGTTTTGGATGCGGGGAAGAACCTGAAGGTGGTCGGTCGGTCCGGCGTAGGCGTGGATAATATCGATCTGAAGGCGGCGAAAGGTTGCGGGGTTGCCGTGGTCAACGCACCCGTCGCCACGACTCTGGCGGTCGCAGAGCTTACCTTCGGGATGATGCTCGGCATGGTTCGCGAAATCCCCCGGGCGGATGCCAGCATGAAAGCCGGCAAGTGGCTGAAGAAGGAGCTGGAAGGTAGCGAGCTGTACGGAAAAACCCTGGGCATTATCGGTTACGGCCGCATCGGGGCCGCCGTAGGCCGCCGGGCGGCGGCTTTCGATATGAAGGTCGTTGCCTACGACCCGCTGCTTTCGGCGGAACAAATCCGCGAGCGCGGCGCAGACCCTGCCAGCCTCGACGAGGTGTACCAGCAGGCGGACCTGATCACCGTCCACGTTCCGCTGACCGACCAGACCCACGGGATGCTGGGGAGCGAAGCTTTCGGAAAAATGAAAAAAGGGGTGCGGATTGTCTGCGCCGCCCGCGGAGGCGTCATCGATGAAAGCGCGCTCCTGGCGGCGCTTGAATCCGGGCAGGTGGCCGGCGCTGCGCTGGACGTCTTTGCCACGGAGCCCCCGGGCGATTCCGCGCTCGTCAAGCATGCCCGCGTCATCGCCACCCCGCATGTGGGCGCGCAGACGGTCGAAGCCCAGCAGCGGGCGGCCGCCGACATTTCCGCAGAGGTTCTGGCTGCCCTGCGCGGCGATCCTCTTCGCTGGAAGGTTGCCTGACGTATCCGGGCATTCTGGAAGGGTGTGAAAGATCTCGCTTTTCAGCCGGCTGAAGCAGTGCCGGCTGAAAAGCGGTATGTGGGTTGGATCGAAACGATGCACGGCAGCAGGTCACAATTTTATGGCAGACAAACTTACCCGTCTAAAAAGCATCCTCGCGGAGCAGCGGGATATTTCGCTTGCGATTGCGCTGGCCGATTGGGACAAGCAGGCGAACATGCCTCCCGGTGGAGCGAAAGAGCGCAGCTGGCAGTCAGCGACGCTGACCGCTCTCGCCCACCAGCGCTTTACCTCTCCGGAGGTTGGCCAGCTCCTGGAAGACCTGCAGTCCAGCGCGGTCTCGCTCGATCCTGATTCGGACGACGCCCGTCTGTTGAAGAGTACCGCCCGAGATTATGCCCGGCGGGTGAAGGTACCCGTTGAGTTCGAGGCCGAATTCGCCCAGGTGACCTCCGCTGCGCATACCGTCTGGGTGAAAGCGCGCGCGGAGGAAGATTTCGCCAGCTTCCTGCCGAGCCTGCGAAGAATTTTTGAACTCCGCCGCACCTACGCGGGCTTCTTCGCGCCGTACGACCACATCTACGACCCGCTTCTGGAAGATTTTGAGCCCGGGATGAAAACGGCCGAGGTGCAGAAGCTCTTCGAGTGGCTGCGGCCTCGCCAGGTTGCCCTCATTCAAGCGATCGCCAACCGGCCTCCCATCGACGATTCCTTCCTGTTCGGCCATTTTGACCCCCAAAAACAATGGGATTTCGGGGTTGAGGTCCTCAAGCGGATGGGCTTCGACTTCAACCGGGGCCGCCAGGATTTTTCAGCTCATCCCTTCACGACTTCCTTTGGCATCGGCGATGTACGCATCACCACCCACATCGATCCCCACTCCCTGGGGAGTGGGTTTTTCTCAACGGTTCATGAGGGTGGGCACGCCTTATACAACCAGGGTTTTTTCCCTGGCCTCGCCCATACACCCCTGGCGGAAGGCGCTTCACTCGCTATCCACGAATCGCAATCCCGGTTGTGGGAAAATCTGGTTGCCCGGTCGCGAGACTTCTGGGTTTACTACTATCCGCGCCTCCAAATTGTTTTCCCCTCGCAACTGGGAAGCGTCTCGCTGGATGAGTTTTACCGGGGGATCAACCGGGTCGAGCGGTCACCCGTGCGTGTGGAAGCCGATGAAGCTACCTATAATCTACACGTCATGCTGCGCCT
Organism: Chloroflexota bacterium; assembly: GCA_021796375.1. Taxonomy (GTDB): domain Bacteria; phylum Chloroflexota; class Anaerolineae; order Anaerolineales; family Anaerolineaceae; genus JAJYJF01. Next base: position 2,019 of record JAJYJF010000308.1, read on the forward strand.
GGAGTTAGAAATTGCCCTGATTGAAGGAAAGCTAGATCCATCCGATCTGCCGGAAGCCTGGAACCAGGCCATGCGAGATTACCTGGGGATTACCCCCGCCGCGCTCAGCAAAGGCGTGCTCCAGGACGTCCACTGGTCCGGCGGCACCATTGGCTACTTCCCAACTTATGCGCTCGGAAACCTGATCTCCGCCCAGCTCTGGGAAAAGATCAATCAGGCAATCCCCGATTTGCCCGACCAGTTCCGCAGGGGTGAATTCGGAGCGCTCCTGGAGTGGCTGCGCGGCAGCATCCACCGCCACGGGGCAAAGTTCGAGCCCCAGGAGCTGGTGCAGCGCGTGACCGGCTCGACAATCACCCCCGAACCGTATATGCGTTACCTGGAAACCAAGTTCGGCCAGATCTACTCACTGTAGAAGCATCTCCCGCTGAGGCGCCGGTATGGCCCGGATACTTTTCGTCGATGATGAACCCGTCACCCTCCAGATCCTGGGGAAGGCCGCGCAGCTCCTCGGCCACCAGCCGATCCTCATCCAATCATCGAAAAAAGCCCTGGCTCTTACTGGAGACCAGCCGCCGGATCTCATCATGATGGACATGATGATGCCGGAGATGGACGGTCTGGACGTCCTGCACATCTTGCGCAGCCGCGCGGAGACGGCCGGCATCCCGGTCGTCATTCTCTCCGCCGGCGCCGGGCTCGATGACCGCGAGCGGGTCAAAGCCGCCGGCGCACAGGATTATCTCACCAAGCCGGTCAGCCTGAACCTGCTGATGGATACCATCCGCAAATACACCGGCAGCAGTACCTAACCTTTCCCCGGGCGTCCCAGCAACCGACATGCGCGCATCCCATTCCAGGCTCCTCCCGATCGTCACCAGCCTGGTCCTCCTGTGCGCTTGCGCACCTTCCCCGCCGGAAAAACCGCCAGCCAGCCGGGCAGCACCGGTCGCCTCGCCATCGAATCCACGCCCCCTGGCGGCCGCTTCCGCGCCCGCGGATGCGCCCTTTCTCCCGCCGACGGCATCGCCGGTCCCACCGCCGAGCGTGCAGCCATCTGACACCCCGGCTGCTTCAGCTCAGGCGTCCACCCCGACGGTAAACGCGTCGCCAGCCGGATCGCTGCCCACCCTGGCGCTGGTCACCCCCTCCCTCCCGCCGGCGGTAGCTCAGCCGCCCTACTCCACGGTTCATATCGTCGTACCGGGGCCGGGCTCGCGCCTCACCTCACCCGTTGCGGTGGAGGCGAACGCCATTCCGGGCGCGGATGGGGCGGTGACGATCCAGATCGTCGGGGAAGATGGGCGGGTGATGGCCACGAATATCCAATATTTCGCCACCCCAAAGGGGCAACGCGTCGGCTTTGTCACTTCTCTCGGATTTCAGCTTGCCGGCGTGGCGGAAGCCGCCCGGCTGCAGGTTTCGGTCCGCGACGCGCGCGGCAGGCTGCAGGCGCTCAGCTCAGCGGACCTGCTCCTGCTCGCCAGTGGGGAGGACGTAATATCGCCCGAACCGGACCCGCACGAGCACTTCATCCTGGTCAGCCCGGCGCCAAACGGCGTCGGTAAAAAGGGCGAGCTGCGCCTTGCCGGTTACATCTCACCGTTCAATGGGAAACCCGTCCTGTTCGAGCT
>JAJYJF010000309.1 GCA_021796375.1 Chloroflexota bacterium
GCGCTTGCTCAGCCAAGGGGTGATCCCTGCCGATCGGTTGATCACGCACACGCTTCCCCTCGAGCAGATCAACGAAGCGTTTCAGGCCGCCTCCAACGGCCAGGCCTTGAAGGTGATCGTGCAAGGCCGCAAGCAGTAGCCTGGGTAAAAAAATCATTGATGACGAGGATACTATGAAGCTAATCATCGGCAGCGATCATGTTGGCAGGCCATTAAAAGATATCGTGGTCCAGCATCTCAAAAGCCGCGAGGTAGAGGTTGTGGATATCGGCGTCTTCGACGATACCCCGGTGGATTACCCGGATGTCGGTCAGAAGCTGGCGGAGCGCGTCGCTCGAGGAGAATTCGAGCGCGGCATCCTGATATGCGGCACCGGAATTGGGATGGCGATTGTCGCTAACAAGGTCCCGGGCGTGCGGGCAGCTGCCTGCCACGATCCCTACTCAGCCGAGCGGGCGCGCAAATCCAACAATGCTCAGGTGATGACGATGGGCTCGCAGGTCGTGGGCAGCGAGGTGGCCAAATCGCTGGTGGATATCTGGCTGGCCGCGGAGTTTGCCGGTGGGAGATCAGCTCCCAAGGTGGAGAAGATAAACCAGTTGGATACCTTTTACCATAAAGGCTGAAGGAAGCAAACCACCCGAAGAGAGGAATATTCGGAATGCGAATGCCCCAGTTTTCCATGATTCGGGATTGCCGGGAATCACGAATTATCGACCGGCATGAGAATGGCCAACCGTTGAAAAGAATCAGGAGCCTGACGTGATCCAGTTCATCCCGCTGATCATCAGCCTGCCGCTGCTTGGTTTCTGGCTGTGGATGATCATCGACCTGGGGAATAACGACTATATCTCCAGAGAAGCCAAGAATAACTGGTTTGTGATGCTGGTGCTCTTGAACGTCTTCGGTGCCATCTGGTATTACCTGGTCGAATACCGGAACCGGCACCTGTAAATGGATTCTTGTTGCCCTGAAAGGAATGCCCGGCTGGAGGGGGGAACGCTGCCCGCGCGGGGCCGGTTGTGGGGTGATTTCATTAAAAATGATGGGATGGACCCGGTATCACCCTCGTAATGACAGGTTCATCGTCTCGCGGTAAGATTATTTTACTGATGCTTCCCTGGAGAATCGGTATCGGGGAACAGATGGAGTTGAAACGATGAAGACGATCTGGAAGGTTTTATTGGCTGCAGCCGGCGTGATCGTGGTGATTCTGGTCGCTGCGGTTGTCATATTTGGCCTGTTTTGGGGCCGGAACGGCGGCTACGGCTGGATGATGCCGTATTACGGCGGTCGGGGGATCAGAGAGTTTGGCCCCTGGATGTGGGGCGGGTTTGGATTGTTTGGGTTTCTCATGATGCTGTTGATGATGGGAATCCCGGTCGGGGTCCTCGTCCTGCTGGTCCTGGGGGTGGCCGGGCTGCTGCGCCGGCCGGAAGCGCCCCCTCCGGCGGTTGCGCCCGCGCCGCCGGCGGGTAAGACCTGCCCAAACTGCGGCAGGCCGGTCGAGGCGGATTGGTCGAACTGCCCTTACTGCGGCACGAAGATCTAGCGCGGATAGATCACAGCTGGATCCGCCGGAGAAGCTGGGCGTTGAGCGCGACGATGATCGTGCTGGCCGACATCAGTAGCGCTCCGACCGCCGGTGAGAGCAGGATCCCCAGCGGGGCAAGCACTCCGGCGGCCAGCGGCAGGGCGATGACGTTGTACCCCGTGGCCCAGACAAGGTTTTGGACCATCTTGCGGTAGCTGGCCCGGGAAAGCTCGATCACCTTCACCACGTCCTGCGGGTTGCTCTTCACCAGCACGATCCCGGCCGATTCCACCGCCACGTCCGTCCCGCTGCCGATGGCGATCCCGACGTCCGCCCGGGTGAGGGCTGGGGCGTCGTTCACCCCATCCCCGACCATGGCGACCCGCTTCCCGGCGCGCTGGAGCTCGACGATCTTTTCATCTTTATTCTCGGGGAGCACCCGGGCAAGCACCTGGTCGATGCCCAGCTCCCCGGCCACGGCGTCGGCGACCGCCTGGCTGTCCCCGGTGAGCAGCACCACCTGCTTGCCCATCTCGTGCAGGCGGCGCACTGCCTCCCGGCTTTCCGGGCGGATCACATCCGCCAGCGCGAAAGCCGCCGAGACCTGGCCGCCCCGCACCAGGTAGATCACTGTCTGGCCCTTGCGCTCTGCCTCCCGGGTAAATTCCCCAAGCTCTGAAGACGCCTGAAGCTGCAGCGATTCCAACAGGCCCGGCCCACCCATGTAAGCCCGGGTCCCGTTCAGCACGGCGCTGGCTCCCCGCCCTTTCAGCGCTTCAAACTGAGCCACGGGCGGCAGATCGAGATGTTTCTCCGCGGCGGCCTGGCGGATCGCCTGGCCGAGCGCGTGTTCGGAATCCCCTTCGATCGCCGCCGCTGCCGCAAGCGCATCATCGCCGCCGGTCCCGTCGGATGTCACCATCCCGACCAGGCCTTGCTTCCCCACGGTCAGCGTTCCGGTCTTGTCGAAGACGATCACATCGACGTTCCGGGCGGTTTCCAGGGCCAGGCGGTCGCGCACCAGCACCCCGCTGCGGGCGCCCAGCGTGGTCGTGATGGCAACCACCAGCGGGATCGCCAGCCCGAGCGCGTGCGGGCAGGCGATCACCAGCACGGTGACCACGCGCTCGATCACCTGCAGGTGGAAGCCGGACACCAAGATCCAGCCGACCGCGGTCAGGGCGGCCACGACCAGCGCCGCGTAGAAAAGCCATCCGGCGGCCTTATCCGCCAGCAGCTGGGTGCCCGACTTGCTCTGCTGGGCCTCGCGCACCAGGCGCAGGATCCCCGCCAGGGCGGTCTCGTTTCCGGCGGCGGTCACGCGGACGCGCAGGCTTCCGCTGCCGTTGATCGTGCCGGCGATCACCTTTTCCCCGGGCGCTTTCTTCACCGGTCGGGATTCGCCGGTAATCATCGCCTCGTTCACATCCGACTCGCCGCTCTCCACCAGCCCGTCGGCCGGCAGCGAAGCGCCCGGCCGGACCAGCACCAGGTCGCCGCTGCGCAGTTGCTCCACGCGCACTTTTTCAACCTGGTCGCCCGCGGAGATGCGCTCGGCCATATCCGGCATGAGTTTGGCCAGCTCGTTGAGCGCCCCCGAGGCCTGCCGGATGCTGCGCATCTCCAGCCAGTGGCCAAGCAGCATGATGTCGATCAGCGTCACGAGCTCCCAGAAGAAGTCGCCTCCCAGACCAAAAAAGACCGTCGCCAGGCTGTAAACGAAAGCCACGCTGATGCCGAGCGAGATGAGGACCATCATCCCCGGCTGGCGGTTGCGCAGCTCAGGGACCGCCATGCGGAGGAAGGGTACGCCGCCGTAAATAAATACAATCACGGCGAAGACCGGGGCGATCAGCTGGGAGCCGGGGAAAGCCGGAGCGGTGAAATGCAGCAGCATCTGCAGCCCCTGGCTGAAGATCAGCACGGGGACCGACAGGAGGAGCGACACCCAAAACCGGTGCCGGAACATCGCCTCATGCCCGGTGTGGTCGACATGGGCGCCATGCGCGTCGTGCCCGCCTTGCATGGCGTGATGGGCATGCTCGCCTTGCATCTCAGGCTGCACCTGACCTGGATGCTCCTCCGGCGCGGC
>JAJYJF010000310.1 GCA_021796375.1 Chloroflexota bacterium
TACCCCGCCAGCAGCTCCTGGTACATGCGGGCGACCCGCTCCGGAGTATGCAGCAGGCCTTCCCGGGCGGGGTCTTCTCCAAAGGCGGCGAGCATTTGGCGGGTCGCATCTTCGATCGCGCCGGAATCCATCTCTTCCGGGATCAGGCGGGCTGCCTGTACGATTGGATTATTACTGTCTTTTGGTTGCATGAAGGTCAGATTCCTTTTATCCTGCAGCTAGCAAAACAGGAAATACCCGGTTCGCGCTCGGTCCAGGCATGCTGCCGGCCGGGCTATTTTAATTGTATCCAGATCCTAAATACCCATTTAAATTCTCAGGAGATCAAAAAGGGGCCTCGCTTTGACGAGGCCCCAGAGGATCAATCCCGAGGGAGAAAACTGCTCTTTGATGACCCGATCAGGCAGCTTCTGGCTCGATCAGGCCGTAAGTGCCATCCCGGCGGTGGTAAACGACGTTAATCGCGCCCGTGTTGACGTTGAAGAAGACAAAGAAGTTCTCGTGCCCCAGCAGGATCATCTGCTCAATCGCTTCGTTTTCATCCATCGGCACCAGATGGAACTGCTTTCGCCGGGCAATCACCGGCAGCGGCTCTGGCTCGCTGACCTCAGCGGGTTCGGGCGCCACCTGAGCAGCCGTCGCCCCATCTCCCCGCCCGCGGTTGCGCTTCCCTTTGAACTTCTCCATCTTGCGCTGCATTTTATCCAGGGCCGCGTCGATCGCGGCGAAGATGTCATCCGCACGCTCCTCCGTGCGCAGGATCGCCCCGCGCCCGTGAACGGTTATCTGGGCAATCTGCCGGTCCGCTGCGCTGCGGGCAGATTTCTCAAAAGTGAGATCCACTCGGGTTTCCTCAATACCTGGCATAAAGCGGTCCAGCTTCGATACTTTTTTCATCAAGTAATCGTGGATTCGGTCCGTGACTTCCATATTTTTCGCAAAAATATCGATTTTACCTTCCATTGTGTCCTCCTGAGTTGCAAAAGTATATCATACGGATCTCGGTCCAATGGAAACCCGGTTTGGTTGACGATCATTCTCGTTTTTCGCTTTTAAAACTGCCCGAGCGAGCGATAGAGCATACACTTTGCCGGAACCGGCGGCTAACAAAGCCTCCGCGCAGGCATTCACGGTCGACCCCGTGGTCACGGTGTCATCCACCAGCAAGATATCCCGCGCCCAGACCTGTTTCCGATCCGCGGTAAACGCGCCGGAGACGTTCTCCTGCCTCTCCTCGACGCTCAGGCCGACCTGCGAGGGCGTATTGCGGGTGCGCGCCAGGGCGCTGGATGCGTAGCGGGCATTGATAGCCAGGGCCAGCGGCCTGGCTAGAAGCGCCGCCTGGTTGTACCCCCGTTCCTTCAGGCGGCCCTGGCTGAGCGGCACGGGAACGATGAGGTCGATTCTCCAGGCGAGACGGGCATACAGCTCGATCAGCATTTCCGAAAGCGCCTCACCCAATCCAATATCATGCTTATATTTTAAATGATGCAGCGCCTCGCGCAGCGGTCCCCCAAACTCGGCATACGATCGAAGCGCTGAATAGGCTGGATTCTTCTGCTGGCAGCGCAGGCAAATCCGGGCGTGCTCGACCGGCTCCCCGCAGGTCGAGCAGATGTTTTCGGATAACAAGCGCAAGGATCGCGCGCATTCGGGGCACCACCGGTACCCGCGTTTCCCACACCCCCCACACACCGGCGGAAAGAGAATATCTAATCCGCTCCAGATCAAGCGATAAACAGAATAGGCTGGGCGTACCTGAAGGCCCGCCTGCGGCATGCTGTATGCCTCCGATTATCGAAGCATGGCGCCCAATGCTGAATGGAACAGTCGTAACGCGGCTGGGGTCAGGAGGACGATCATCAGCGAGGGGAATATCAACAAGGCCATGGGGATCAGCATCTTAATCGGGGCCTTGTGCGCTTCCTCTTCGGCGTACTGGCGTCTCTTGACCCGCATCTGGTCGGACTGAATTCTCAGCACCTTCGCCATGCTGACACCTAACTGCTCGCTTTGAATGACTGCGGCGACGAAGCTCGTCATCTCAGGCAGGCCCAACCGGTCGGCCATATCCCGCAGCGCCTCGCGGCGGATCTTTCCGAGCTGCACCTCGCGAATTGCGCGGCCGAAGGCGAGGGAAAGCTCGTTCTCCCATTTCTCGCTCACTTTCGCCATCGCCGCATCAAAACCTAAGCCTGCCTCCACGCAGATGGTTAGCAGGTCGAGCGCATCCGGCATGGCCTTCCGGACTTCTTTTTGCCGGCGGGTGATCAAACTGCTGATCCACAGTTCGGGGAAGAAGAACCCGAGCACCATAAAAGCCATCAGGATCAGCAGCTCCCTGCCCAGGGGCCATTTCTGGGGCATCAACCCGAATACGAGAAAAAGGATGGCGCCAAACACCGCCCCGACGATAAATCGGAGCGCGAGGAACATGGTCGGGTCTATCCTGCCGGGATTCCCGGCCAGCTCGAGCTTTTTCGTCGTCGCGCGCAGCGCATTCTCAGGGGTAAATTTAATCGCCACCTCGCCGAGCTTCCTGGCGGCAGGGTAGATGATGCGTTCCGCGAAGGGCTGCGACAGCTCCAGCTCCTCCAGGTTGACGGTCTCGCCGCGGGTGGAGAACTCCTCCAGCCGTTTCTGCAGGGCAGAATCATCGGAATCGGGGGGATTAAATCCGATGATTACCAGTACGATGGCACCCATAATGATCAGAGCAGCAAGGATGATGATGATCACCATCTGAAAATCCTCCAGCTTGCAGAGCCGGTTTAAACCTCGATGTCACCCAGCTTGTTCATGACAAAGTAACCGCTGATGATGAGAATTGCGGCCAAACCCAGAGCGAGGTAGCCGCATATTCCCGATTCTGGTTTAAAGAAAGTCATCATGTAATCGCGGTTGAGGAGGTAAATAATCGCGAAAACGATGAGGGGGAGGAGCGAAAGGAACCGCCCCGAGTACATCACCTGCGAGGTCAGCACCCGGATTTCGCCTTTGATGCGGACGCGCTCCCGGATGGTGTAGCTGATCGTATCGAGGATTTCCGCCAGGTTGCCGCCGACCTCGCGCTGCACGTTGATCGCTGTGATGACCAGGTCCAGATCATCGCTCGGGATCCGGCGCAGCAGGTTTTCCAGGGAGCGCTCCATGGCAACCCCCAGCTGCATCTCCTGGACAACCCGCCGGAACTCGTCCGAGATCGGCGTCGGAAGCTCCTTGCTTACGGCTTCCATGGCCTGCATGGTTGAATAACCGGCGCGCAGGCCGTTGACCATCAGGTTGAGCATATCCGCCAGCTGGTCGTTGAAGCGGATCAGGCGCCGGGACTGCTCCCGCCGCACGTACAGGCGCGGTAAAAACAGGCCCGGGACCGCCGCCACGATCCCAACAAACACGCTCCTTCCGGAGATGAACCAGACCACGATGCCAACGATCACCGCGGAGATGAGCATGAGCGAGATGTACTCGCCCGGACGGAGCTTCAGATCCGCCCGCGCCAGCTCGCGGCTGATCGAATCGCCGAAGGAGGAGGATTCAACGCGCTTGTTTAACCAGTCCGCTACGGGTGTTTGGGTGGTTCTGTCAGCGGTTGTGGCAATTTCCTCCTC
>JAJYJF010000311.1 GCA_021796375.1 Chloroflexota bacterium
GGGGTCGGGCTGGCCGCCGGCGCCGCAGGTTATTTGATCCCGGCAGCGGTGACCTTCGCGCTCTATCTCGCCTGGGCGATGCTGCTCAGCACGCTTACCCTGGGGATCCTGGGGATGCGGCCGGTGAACGCGATGGGCTATGTGCTGGGGACGCTGGTGATTTTCGTCAGCCTGGCAGTCCTGGCGAGCTTTGTCGTGAGCAATTCAACCTTCTTCCATCCGGGCAGTCCCGTCCCCCCCGCGGCCGCGGCCGCCACCATCCGCCCGACCGCTGCCAGAGTCCTCGTTTCCACCGCGCCCCCGGCCCCTGCAGCGAGCCCGAGCGGGACCCCGAGTTCGGCCCCATCCGCCACGAACACGCTGGTTCCGACGCTTACCCCCAGTCAGACGATCACCCCGGCGCCGACCCCGGTCTGGGCGATCATCAGCGCCGGCAGCTCCAACGGTGCGTATATTCGCTCCGAGCCGAAATTTGGGGGCAAAATTCTGACCTCGCTGCTGAATGGAACGCTCGTTCAGGTTTTACCCGCAACCGCCCAGGACAGCGGAATGATCTGGGTGGAGGTCAAGACCAGCGATGGGCGGGAAGGCTGGATCGTCCAGGGCCTGCTGGTCACCGCCACACCGGCGCCGGGCTGGTGAGCGCCGTCCGCTCCCTGGTGCGGCGCAGCTCTTTCCACAGCTTTGATTCTGCTACCGACAGCAAAGGATTTGACCCATGACCATTCATTTTGGCACCGACGGCTGGAGAGCAGTGATCTCCGATACGTTTACCTTTCCCAACCTGCGGATGCTCGCGCAGGCGATAGCGGACGCCGCCGCTGCAGACCACTGGAACAACGGAGCGCCGCTGAAAAACCAACCCGATGCGCACAAAATGGTGGTGGGATTCGATACGCGCTTTCTCTCCGACCGCTACGCCCAGGAAGTGGCCCGGGTGCTGGCCGCGAACAACTACACGGTGTACCTCGCCCAGGCGGACGCCCCAACCCCGGCTATCTCCTGGGCGGTGATCGCGCAGCAGGCGGTGGCAGGTGTGATGATCACCGCCTCGCACAACGCCCCGCGCTACAACGGCGTTAAGCTGAAATCGGCTTACGGCGGCTCGGCGCTGCCGGAGCAGTGCCGGCGTGTGGAAGTCTACCTGAATGATAATGAAGAGCAGGCCCGCGGCCCGAACCAGATGGACTTCGAGCATGCCCGCCAGGAAGGTCTGATTCAGCGTTTTAACCCGATCCTTTCCTACGCCGAGCAGCTACGCAAGCTCATCAACCTCGATGTCATCGCGGAGCACCCCCAGCGGGTGGTGGTCGACTCCATGTACGGCGCCGGGCGGGGCATTATCCGCGCCATGCTGCAGGGGACCGGCTGCGAGGTGTCCGAGATCCGCGGAGAGATGAACCCGGGGTTTGGCGGCGTCCACCCCGAGCCCATCGCCCGCTACCTGGGGGCGCTGGCGGGGGCGATCAGCATGGGGATGGGCAGCTTCGGCCTGGCGACCGACGGGGACGCGGACCGCATCGGGGCGATGGACGAGCGTGGCAACTTCGTCGATCCGCACAAGATCATGGCCCTGGCCTTCCGCTACCTGGTCGAGAAGCGCGGCTGGACCGGCGCCGCCGTGCGCACCGTCTCGACCACCCGCATGATCGACCGGCTGGCCGAACGCTACGGCCAGGCCGTGCATGAAACACCGGTGGGCTTCAACCACATCGCGGATTACATGCTGAAAGAAGACGTTTTAATCGGCGGGGAAGAATCGGGCGGGATTTCGTTCAAGGGGCACATCCCCGAGGGGGATGGGATCCTCATGGGGCTGCTGCTCCTGGAGATCGTGGCCGATTCGGGGGTTACGCTGCACGAGCTGGTGGAAGACCTGCTGGCGGATGTTGGCCCGGCGTTTTACGAGCGCAAGGACCTGCGCCTGACCCACCCGATCGCTAAAGCGGCCATGACCGAGCGGCTGGTCAGCGACGTGCCCGCGTCGATCGGTGGAGAATCGGTGTGCGAGGTCCGCACGGTCGATGGGGTGAAGTACATCCTGACGGATGATTCCTGGCTGCTCATCCGGCCCTCCGGAACGGAGCCCGTGCTGAGGGTCTACACGGAGGGGCGCTCGCAGTCCATGACGAAAGCCCTGATGAGCTACGGCGAGCAGATCGCAGCCAGCGTGGTGTAGATAAATCCTCGGCGGCGGGGTCCATCCCAGTTTACTGGCAACTCCCATCTGGATATCTTTTTTCCCCACCCCATGAGGGGGCCGGAGGTGGGGTAAAACGCCGAAAATTTGGGGCGCGCTCATGGAGCATTTGCCCCTTGACATTAACGTTACGTCATCGTCTATAATCGCTGCAGTCCGATGGAAGGAGAGAGCCGCGGCATGCAATATACCGTGAAACAGCTCGCCAGCCTGGCGGGGATCAGCGTGCGCACGCTGCATTACTACGACCAGATCGGCCTGCTCAAGCCGGCCAGCGTGGGTGAAAATGGGTACCGCTACTACGACAAGGAAGCAGCCCTGCGGCTGCAGCAAATCCTTTTCTACCGCGAGCTCGATTTCACCCTGGACGAAATCGCCCAGATCCTCAGCCGGCCGGAGTTTGACGCCCTGGAAGCGCTCGGCGAGCACCGGGTGGCCCTCGAAGCGCGCATCGAGCGGCTCAAAGGCCTCATCCATACCGTGGACAGCACAATTTTGTACCTGAAAGGGAAAACGACGATGAGCCAGAAACAGCTATTTGAGGAATTCAGCGCGGAAAAGCAGAAAGAGTACGAAGCCGAAGCTCAGCGCCGGTGGGGCGAGAAGCATGTGAAAGAGTCACAAAAGCGCTGGGGGAGCTACACTGCGGAAGAGAAGAAGCGCGTTCTGAGCGAAGGCAATGTCATCTACCAGGACATCATCGCAGCAATGCCGCTGGGTCCTGGCAGCCCGCAGGTGCAGGCCATGATCGCACGCTGGCGCCAGCACCTGCGCTATTTCTATGAGCCGACCCCTGACATGCTCCGGGGGCTCGGGGACCTGTATAACGACGACCCGGACTTCAACGCCAATTTCACCCGCATGCATCCCGACCTGGCGAAGTTTATGAAAAGCGCCATCGAGATCTACTGCCAGAACCTTCCGGTGAACTGATCTAGCCTCCCGAGGAGGGCAAGGCAGCCTCGGGGAACAGGGATTCAACCTGAGCGAGCATCCGCGCCAGAACGCGGATGCTCTTTTGATATTCATCCAGAGAAGTGTGCTCATCCGGGGTGTGGTCGAGGGAAGAATCGCCCGGCCCGTAAGCCACCGCCGGGCAGCCCCAGACCGGCGCGACCAGATTCATGTCCGAGGTGCCGGTTTTGAGCGAAAACGCCGGCTCGCCGCCTTCCGCGCGAATCGCGCCGAGAAACCCGCGCACGAGCGGCGTGTTCTTCTCGGATCGAAAAGCCGGGATGCGGTCGCCGTAGCCCAGGCTGGCCCCGCCAGCCAGCGCGTTCAGCTGGGCGGTCAGGTCCTCCGGGCTGAGTCCGGGCGGCAGGCGGAAGTTCATCCTCAGCCGGGCGGTGTCGGTGAACCCGTCCGACCCGGATTCCATCCCCCGCAGGCTGGGGGTCACCTGGGTGAAGG
>JAJYJF010000312.1 GCA_021796375.1 Chloroflexota bacterium
CTGGGGATCAAGACCGCCAACGAGATGCACATCCCGGTTGGGGCGAAGGTGCAGATCTCGCTGACCTCGGTGGACGTCATCCACAGCTTTTGGGTCCCGGAGCTGGCTGGCAAGACCGATGTCATCCCGGGCCAGAACAACACCATGTGGCTGACCTCGGATAAGGTGGGGACCTACGTGGGCCAGTGCGCCGAGTTCTGCGGCGCCGAGCACGCCCGGATGTACTTCCGGGTCATCGTCCAGTCCCAGGCCGATTACGCCGCCTGGGTGGCGAACATGCAGAAGCCGCCGGCGCCCCCCACCGACCCGGTCGCGATCCAGGGCAAGCAGCTGGTCACCCAGGGGGTCTGCCAGGGCTGCCACACCATCGACGGCACCAACATGAAAGGGACCATCGGGCCGAACCTGACGCACCTCTTCTCCCGCGATACCTTCGCCGGGGGATCTTATCCCCTGACCCAGGAGAACATGATCATCTGGCTGCAGGACTCCGGTTCGATGAAGCCCGGCAACGACATGCAAAACGTCCACGTCCCCGATCAAGATCTGCAGGCGATCCTGGCCTATCTCTCGACGCTGCATTAGCCCGCGTGAGATTGTGAATTCCGGGTCCGGCTGGGTTCAGCCGCCCGATCTATTGAAACTGGAGTTTTATGGCGACACAAGCCGAAACCTTTCCCCAAATTTGGGTTCCGCGAAGTAAATTTCTGGAATGGGTGCTGACGACCAACCACAAGCGGATCGGGATCCTGTACCTCTCCTCGGCGATGGTGTTTTTCGTGGTCGGCGGGCTGGAAGCCCTGCTCATCCGCATCCAGCTGGCCCAGCCCAACGGGACCGTGCTGACCGCGGAGCAATACAACGAGGTCTTTACCATGCACGGCACGACCATGATCTTCCTGGTCGCCATGCCGCTGTCGATTGGCTTCGGCAATTACATCATCCCGCTGCTCATCGGGGCGCGCGATATGGCGTTCCCCCGCCTGAATGCCTTGAGCTTCTGGCTGTTCATATTCGGCGGGCTGGTCATGTACTCGAGCTTTTTATTCGGCGGCGCGCCGGATGCCGGCTGGTTTGCCTACGCACCCCTGACCGAAAAGGCCTTCAACGCCGGCATGCGCATGGATTTCTGGAGCCTGGGGATCGCGCTCCTGGGGATCTCCTCCACCGTCGGGGCGATTAACTTCATCGTGACCGACCTGCAGCTGCGCGCGCGGGGGATGAGCCTGGCCCGCACGCCCATCTTCGTTTGGGCCAACTTCGTGACCTCTTTCATCGCGGTCTTTGCCCTGCCCGCCCTGCTCGCCGCGGTGATCATGCTGTTCCTCGACCGCAACATCGGCACGCACTTCTTTATCCCACAGGCGGGCGGCAATGCTCTGCTCTGGCAGAACCTGTTCTGGTTTTTCGGGCATCCGGAAGTCTACATCCTCATCTTACCCGCCATGGGGATCATCTCTGAGGTGGTCCCGGTTTTCTCGCGCAAGCCCCTCTTTGGCTATATGACCGTGGCATTTTCCACGGTCGCGATCGGCGTCATCTCCTTTACCGTCTGGGCGCACCACATGTTCGCCACCGGGTTGTCGGATGTGACCCTGTATTTTTATTCCGCCGACAGCTTCCTGATCGGCGTGCCGACGGGGGTCAAGATCTTCTCCTGGCTGGGGACCATGTGGGGAGGAAAAGTACGCTTCAAGACCGCCATGCTGATGGCGATCGGGTTCGTATCCATGTTCCTGATCGGTGGGATTTCCGGGATCCACCTGGCCGTCGTCCCCATCGACTGGCAGGTGGAGGATTCTTACTACGTGGTCTCCCACATGCACTATGTGCTGTTCGGCGGGGCGATCTTCGGGCTGTTTGCCGGGGCTTACTACTGGTTCCCGAAGATGACCGGCAAATTGCTGGACGAAACGCTCGGCAAGGTGCACTTCTGGCTGATGCTGGTCGGCATGAACATGATTTTCGGTCCCATGGCGGTCCTGGGGCTGATGGGGATGCCGCGCCGCATTTACACGTATCCCTCCGGGTTTGGCTGGGATATCTGGAACCTGCTCGCCACGGTCGGCGCCTTCCTCACCGCGCTGTCGGTGCTGTTCTTCCTTATCAACGTGTTCGTCACCCTGCGCGGCCCTGCCAATGCCGGGAACGACCCATGGGACGCCTTTACCCTGGAATGGACCGTCTCGTCTCCGCCGCCGGAGCACAACTTTGATGAAACCCCCACCGTCCGGAGCCGGCGCCCGTTCTGGGATCTCAAGCATCCCGACCTGGCAGATTGGAAGCACAACCGATGAACAAGACAGCCAGCTACTCGAGAATGCCTCTCCGGCCCGGCGTGCAGCCTCCCGCCGGCCTGCGCCCGGGAACCTCACGGGTGACGCTGCTCATCGTCCTGGGGAGCGAGACCGTTTTCTTCGGGACCGTGATCTCGGCTTATCTTTACCTGCGCGCCACCCAGACCAACCTGGCTTTTACCCAGCAGCTGGGCGCGCAGCTGGCTCTGCCGGTCGCCAATACCCTGCTGCTGATCGTTTCAGCCCTGACTGCCGCCCTGGCCGGCCGCTCCATCCGCCGCGGCAATGTGAAGGCGCTCTCGGGCTGGCTGCTGGTCACGCTGGTGCTGGGCCTGGTATTCGTCGCCGGCCAGGCGTTCGATTATCTGCGCAGCGGGATGCACCCCGCTGATCAGGCGTTTGGCGGGGTGTTCTTCACCCTGATGAGCTTCCATGCCCTGCACATGCTGGCCGGCGTAGTTGTGATGGCGATCGCGCTCGTCCGCGCGCGGCTGGGGGATTTCACCGCCCGGCGGCACGATGCGATCGACGTGGGCACCGGTTTCTGGTACTACGTGGTCGCGGTTTGGGTGGTGCTTTTCGCTGTTCTGTACCTGATATAGGGGGGAGAAAGATATGCCTGAGAATCAATTCACCGAGCCGAGCACCTCGATCTGGCCGCTGCTGGTGGCGGTTGGGATGGCACTGCTGGTGGTCGGCCTGCTCACCACCGTGGTGATTTCGCTGCTCGGGGTAGTAATGATCGTATTCTCCGTGGCGGGCTGGACCCAGGAGGTGCGCACCCTGGCGCCCAACATCGAGGAGCCCGAAGATGGAGAAACCGATAATGAATGAGGTGATCCAACCCGCCGCGCCCCAGGTGTCCCCGCTTCCCCGGCGCAACAACACCAAGCTCGGGGTGTGGGTATTTTTGGGCGGGGAGGTGATCTTCTTCGGCGGCCTGATCAGCTCGCTGATCATGTTCCGCGCCCATCACCTGCAGGATTTCATCGCCGCGAAGAGCCACCTGAGCATTCCGCTGATCGGCCTGAACACCTTTATCCTGATCCTGAGCAGTTTCTTCGTGGTGCGCGCGCTGGAAGCCATCCAGGATGGATCGGTGAAGGGACTGCGCAACAACCTGCTGCTCGTCACGCTCTTAGGGGCGCTGTTCATCGGCGGCCAGGCCTTCGAGTGGGTCACCCTGCACGGGGAGGGGATCTGGTTCGGGGCCACTTTCGGCACGCCCTTCTTCACCATCACCGGGATCCACGGGACGCACGTATTGATCGGCGTCGTGTGGTCGCTCATCCTCCAGTACGGCAT
>JAJYJF010000313.1 GCA_021796375.1 Chloroflexota bacterium
CGACCAGGAAATCTTCGGGGTCATCTGGAACGACGTCAAGCCCGACCACCTGTTTTGGGATCCGCAGCGCTCCAGCCTTACCCTGATCGATTGGGGCAACGCCCGCTTCCTCGACGCCGACCGGACCAGCCGCGACCGGCAGGCCTCCTGGGCAGACGATTACCGCCAGCTGTTTGAAGCCGTTTCGCGCTTCCTCGAGCTGACCTCGCCCGACCTGCTCCGCCGCCTCCGCTGGCCCTCCCAGGCGTCCCCGGAGAATGCCACCCACGAGGCGCTGGCGGCGCTCATGGTCCGCCTGGAAGGCGTGTTTCAAGAGGCGGCCGGTGCGGTCGAGGAGATCCGCCAGAAGGAAGCCGGCCTTCTACAAGCCGGCCCGCAGGCCGGCCCGGACCCGCTGGCAGCGCTGGAAGAGATCCACCTGCAGCTTCTCGAGCACGGGGAAGTGCCGGATCATGAGGGCGCCCTGCGCTTCGCCTCCGGGTATGCCTCTCAGCTGGTCACCGAGGACCGGCTGGACGAGCTGGAGCGCCTGTGCGCCTGGGCGGTGGAGCGGCCGGGGGCCGGCGAAAGCTGGCGGCTGGTGCGCTGGCTGTCGCAGATCCCCGGGGGCTGCGCCGGCGAGCAGCGCCGCCGGTTCCTGGATGCCATCCAGGCCGCAGTCTGCCAGGATTGGGAGACGGTCTTATGGAACCTGGTCGCTGCGATCCAGGCCGACCCGGAGCCGGAGTGGTGGCAGGAGGTCGCGCATGCCATCCGCCAGCTCGGGCTGGAGGTGGAGGGCGACTCCGTCCGCCCGCTCGTGGCCGTGAACCGGCTGGCCCTCAGCCTGCAATCCCTCGGGCGGGGGATGACCGACCAGCCCGGCGCCGAGGATGCCCAGCTCCAGGATCTGATTTTAGACTCCGCGCGAACGCTCCGTGAGGAGATCGTCGCCCGCTGGCGCCAGGTGGATCCTGACCCTCCTTTTTCCACCCTGGAGTACACCGATCTGGATGGAGCTCTGGCGAATACCCGCACGCTGATGCTCCCCGAGCAGGGCACCATCCAGCGCCTGCTGGCGCCGCCCAAGGCGCAGGCGGACCTGATTTTGGAAGCCTGGGACCGCCGCGACTTCCTGGCGGCCAACCGCGGCCTGCGCGCCCTGCTGCTGCTCGACCCCGACCGGCGCCGCGTGCTGCGCGCCGAACAGGCTTTGCGGTCCGCGCCGGGATGGCTGACGAAAGCGCATCTGGGCCCGGAACCGGCGGAAAATTTTACCGAGTGGGTTACGGGGCTGGAGTTCGACGGGCGCGAGATGCGCAATGCCGTCGGCCCGGCGGGATGGCTGGACCAGCTGCTCGAGTCCCTGCGGCAGCTCCGGCAGGGCGCCTGGCCGGCGGACATCCTGGCGCGGAAGCAGCCGCTGCTGCGCGAGCTGCCCTGGCTGGCGCGGTTCGAGCGCGCCGAACGGGTGGCTCCGGGCGGCGGAGAAGCCGGACCGGCGGAGGCGGAAGCGCCTGTCGAGCCGCCCCAGGCGCTCACCGGCGTCCAGAGCGGCCAGCTTGGGCCGCTGGGAGATCTCGCCCTCTTCGACCCGCTGGACGCCTGGATGCCCGAGGCGCGCGGTTCTTCCGCGCGGGTGCTTCTCGGGCAGATCCAGACCCCGGGCGGGCCGGTCGACGCGGCGATCAAGCTGATGCGCATGGATAAGATCCACTACGCGCTGCCGCTGTTCCGGGAAGAGGCGCAGATCCTCTCGATTCTCAAGGACGTCCCGGGCGTGGCGCGGATGCATGAGAGCGGCTTCCTCAAGGTCGACGACGGCGGGGAGCTGCCGCTTGGCCAGCCGGATCCGGGGGCCCCGCCGGTCCTCGGGCGGGTGCTGCGCATCGGCGTCGACTCGACCGAGGATTTTTTGAGCCGCATCGACCAGCGGATCGAGGACGGCTGGGTGCCCTACCTCGCGATCGAGCTTTTCCCAAAAGAGGAGAGCCTGCTGCTGCAGTGCGATGCCGGCATGATCCACGGCCAGTTCCTCCCGGTGATCACCCTGCTCAAGATGGCGATCCAGATCTGCGATATCCTGCAGGCGGCTCACAGCCGCAGGATTATCTACCGCGATCATAAAATACTGCACTACTACTGGCGCGAGAAGCAGAATGGGGTCTATCTGATCGACTGGAACATCGCCCGCTACATCCCGGAAGGCCTCGAGGAAACCGACACCCAGATGGATCTCGTCCAGTTTGCCGCCCGCGGGCTGCACCACATCCTCACCGGTCGCTCGGCGCCGGGGGCTCTGCCCCTCGGCCCGACCCGCCCGGAGGAGATCGAGCAGTCGGCGCGCTCCTACCAGACTCAGTGGACGTACGACGACCAGCGGCTCCCGGAGAGCCTGCGCGAGGTGATCGAGCGCGCGCTGGCGGGCGAGTTTACCCGGGTGGAAGCGCTGCGCGACGCGTTGAAAGCTACCTATATCCAGGTGCCGTACGTACGCCTGTAAAACCGGGAATCCCCTGGCGGGCATCCGCCCGCCAGCCGGAACCAGGCGGGTGCGCCACCGAAAGGACCGCTCATGATCGATATCCAAAAAACCCTTGACGACGTGGCCGCCTTGACCGGCCAGGAAGCTCCCGCCGCGGCGCAGATCCGCTCGCGCATGGTCGAGCTGGACGACCTGATCCATTCCTCCGATTTCCAGGCGCTCGGGACGGATGAAAAAACCCGCCTCCAGGCCGCCTATAAAGAGCTGCGCGAATGCCTGCGCGCGGGCGAGAACCGGGCCTCCCGCCCGGAGGCGCCGGCAGCCCCAACCCCGGGCTACGCCACCAGCCTGTCGGAGGGAGCGGCGCAGCGCCGGGCCGGGCAGGCCGAGGCGCGCGAGCACAACCCGTACGCCGAGCAGCAGATGGAGGAGGCGGAGAAGCTGTTCTACGGCGGGCGGTACGCCGAAGCGATCAAGCTCTACGACCAGGTCATCCAGATCGAGCCGGGCTGGGAGCGCGCCAAGCAGCACCGCAACGAATCCGAGGGCTACCTGCGCACCGGGTACATCCCCTCGGTCGCGCTGCCGGCTGACGCGGCGTCGGCTTTCGGGAAGGCTCAATCCGCGGCGCGCCTGGGCCGCTACCAGGACGCCATGGCTCTGCTCAGCCGGGCGCAGGCCACCCTGCGTGAAATGGGCATCCAGCGCTGGCAGGAAGGCCAGGAGTTCGAGCAGCGCCTGCAGCAGTACATCGACGCCGAGAGCGTCTACGGGGAAGGGCTGCAGTATTTCAACCAGGGCAACATTGACGAAGGCATTGACCGGGTGGAGACCGCCGCCCAGGCGACCGGGCTGCCGAAATATAATGATAAAGCCCAGGAGCTGCGCCGCGCAAAAGCGGCCATGCAGGAGATCGCCGAATCGCTCAACAGCCTGACCGGGGATCCGAAGGCCATCGCGCAGGTCAAGGGCGACCTGGATGGGCTGTACCTGCAGTATGGCGATAATCCGGCTTTCTTCAAGCTGCGCGAGCGCCTGGAGAAGGTGATCCCGCACGTGGTCGAGCCGATGAAAGACCAGGTGCGCCTGCTGAAAACCCAGGCCGACCAGGCCCA
>JAJYJF010000314.1 GCA_021796375.1 Chloroflexota bacterium
AGGTTGGGAGGTCAGGTCCGAAGGGCGAATCCACGTCTATAGACCTCAAACGAGGTTCGCCAACGGTATCAAACCGGGAGGCACCCGCGCTGCGGGTGCAAAAGTACTGCGGCGGGAGAGCCCTTTGCCAGGGGACGAAAATGGCTGGCGGTTTTTCTTGCCCGGGGCAGCTTCCGGAGTAGAATGAGATCCAGCATAAATCGATTGGAGGTTGGGATGCAGGCAAATTTTTACGTTCCCGAGAGCGCGCTGGTCATCCAGGCGCATCCGGATGATATCGAATTCGGGTGCGCCGGGACGGTGGCCCGCTGGGTTCAGGCGGGCGCGCGGGTCGGCTACGTGCTGTGCACGAGCGGGGATGTCGGCATTGACGAGCCGGGGATGACCCGCGAGCGGGCCACGCAGATCCGCGAGGCGGAGACCCTGGCCGCGGGAGAGATCGCCGGGGTGAAGGATGTGGTGTTTCTGCGCGAGCCGGACGGGATGCTCGAGGCCACCATGCTCCTGCGGAAGAAGCTGGTGCGCGAAATCCGCCGCTTCCGCCCGGAGGTGGTGGTCACCGGGGACCCGACCGTGGTGTGGGCGGGGGACGATTACATCAACCATCCCGATCACCGGGCCGCGGCACTGGCCGCGGTCGACGCGACCTTCCCCGCGGCGGGGCAGCCCAATCTCTTCGAGGAGCTGGCGGCCGAGGGCCTGAAAGCCCACAAGCCGCGCAAGGTATTCGTCACCGCCTGGGACGCGGGCAGTTATTGGGTCAATATCGAAAGCACCATCGACCTGAAGATCGCCGCGCTGCGCGCCCACAAGAGCCAGATGAAAGACCACGACCCGGAGCCCATGATCCGCCAGTGGGCGGGCGAGGCTGCCCGGGGCAAGGAGATGGCCTACGCCGAAGGCTTCCGGGTGGTGACCCTGGTGCCGGACGAGGACTGGGCCAGGCTGAGCGCTTCCCGCAGTTAATTGCCGGAATTGAGGGTCGCGCGCGCGTCCGGACGCACGGCCCTCAATTTTAATGAGGGGGATGGGGAAAACAGGAATTGCACAAAGGGTTAGTTTAAAAGCGTAATCGCCAACCTTACGGCAGCAGCGCCTGCTTTGCCAGGCGGGCGAAGATCGGCGCGGCGGTATAGGCCCCTTCGCCGCCGTTTTCGATCACCACCGCGATCACCACGCCGCGGTCTTTCCCCTGCGCGAAGCCCACAAACCAGGCATGCGGGGCGGCGTTCCCGCCCAGCTGCGCCGTACCGGTCTTCCCGCCCGTGACCAGCCCGGGCACCGCGGCATTCCAGCCGGTGCCGTTTTTGACCACCCCAACCATCATATCCTTGACCACCTGGGCCGTTTCCGGCTTCATTAACCCGCGTTCGAGCTGCTGAGCATGCTGGCGGACCACCCGGCCGGATGGATCCTGGACGCGCTGGACCAGGTACGGTTCCGGCAGGTTGCCGCCGTTCACCACGGCGAGGACCACCTCAGCCATATTCAGCGGGCTGGTCAGCAGCTGCCCCTGACCGATGGCGGTCGAGGCGCGCAGCATGTTGTTGCTGTACAGGTCCTGCACCGAGGTGGCAAGCTGGGAGGAGCTGGTGTCGATCTCAAACGGCAGGGTTTTGCCAGCCTGTGCGCTGAACCCGAAGCGCTCGGCGTACTGCACCAGAACCGCGGGGGGCATCTCATCGCCGATTTTGGCGAAGGCGGCATTCGCCGAATCGGCGAAGCTCTGCGCGAGGCTCAGCCGCGCCTCGCGGTGGTTGTAATCGACGATCGTCCCGCCCCCGGTGACGTTATAGACGTAGTAAGTTCCGGAAGGCCCGGTTCTGGGCTTCCCGAAATCGAAGACCATATCCGGCTGGAGCTGGCCGGTGTCCAGCCCGGCGATCAGGACGACCGTTTTGAAGATCGAGCCGGGGGTGTAGAGGGCCTGGGTGGCGCGGTTGAGGAAAGGCGCGCTGCAGGTTGGGGCTCCGCCGCAGGCGCTCTCTAACCCGGCGGCGTATCCCTCATCCAGCACCTGGTTCGGGTCGAAATGCGGGCTGCTGGCCATGGCGAGCACTGCCCCGGTTTTGGCATCCAGCACGACGGCTGCGCCGGCTTTCCCGGCCAGCATCCGGTCGGCGCTGCGCTGCAGGGCGCTGTCGATGGTCAGCGTCAGGCTGCTTCCGACGACCGGCTGGTGGAGCAGCTCATCGAAGCGGGCGTCGATGCGGTCCAGCCCCAGCAGGGTCTCGTTCTCCGACAGCTCCAGCCCGGCCAGGCCGGTCCGGTAGGCGGAGGTGTAGCCCAGCACGGGTGCGAGCGAAGGTTCGGCGTAGAACCGCCGCGGGGTCCCGTCCGGACCCGGCTGGTCGGAGGCCAGCAGGACCCCGTTGCGGTCGTAGATCGGCCCGCGGGTGATTTCCGAGAGCAGGACCGCCGAGCGCTGCAGGAGCGGCTGCGGCAGGCCGTTCAGGTCGGTCGGGCCCGGAGACCGGCCGGAGCTGTCCGCGAGCAGGGAGGGGTTCAGCCAGGCGGGGAGGAGCTGGTCGGCGCGCAGCATCTGCCAGTAGACGATCCGCAACGCCAGCACGACCACGATCAGCCCGGCTGCGCTGGCGAGCAGGCCCACCCGGCGCTCGAAATTCACCGCGCCCCCCCTTCGGCGCGCTGGACCAGCGCCAGCACCAGCCCGATCTCAACCAGGTTGACGAGCAGCGCCGTCCCCCCCGCGCTCATGAAGGGAACGGTCACGCCGGTCATGGGCAGCAGGTCCAGCGTCCCGCCGACCATAACCAGCACCTGGGCCAGCAGGTGGATCCCGATCCCGGCCACCAGCACGCGCTCGAAGACCTGGTTTTCCGGCAGCAGGCTGGCGCAGCGGAAGATGCGCATGACCAGGATGCCAAAAAGCGCCAGGACCGCGGCCCCGGTCACCAGTCCCATCTCTTCAATGAGGCTGGCGAAGATGAAGTCCGAGTAAGCCAGCGGCACGAACCCGGGCGAGCCGGAACCGAGCCCGGCGCCGGTCAGGCCGCCCGCCATCACCGCGTAGATGGACTGCTGGATCTGGTAGCCGGGGCCCTGGGCGATGGTGATCCCGGTGGGCTGGCCGCCCACGAGGTACGGCGCCGTGCTCCAGGGGTCGGTGAAGGCCAGGAAGCGGTAGCGGACCACGTCCGGCACGTGCCAGGTCAGCGCGAGGACCAGGATCACGGGCAGGGCCAGGAGGGCGCCGATGCCCAGCAGGGTGGCGAAGGTGCGTGTCTCGAAGGCGGAAAACAGGATGCCGGCGAACAGGAGGAGCAGGATCAGCACGGCGCCGTAGTCGGCCATGCGGACCAGGGCCAGGGTGGCGACCGCCACGAACAGCCCGCCGGGTAAAAAATAGCGCAGCGGCGGCAGGCGCAGCCAGCCCAGGATGGACCGGGCGCGGCCCTCGACCGCCCGGCCTTCCTTTTCGGCGAACCAGGCCAGGAAGAGGATCAGCGAGACCTTCATGATCTCGGTGGTCTGGATGGAGGGCAGCCGGCCGGCCCGGAGCGACAGGCGCGCTCCGCTCGCGTACGCCGCGCCGAAAGCCGCCGTCAGCATCA
>JAJYJF010000315.1 GCA_021796375.1 Chloroflexota bacterium
GATCCTGACCGAATGGGGCAGGGTCACCGTCGCCTGGTGGACGCACAAGATCCACGGGCTGCACCAGAATGACTTCATCATGGCCGCCAAAACCGATGACCTCTACGCCCATGCGAAGATGGAGCTGGCGGCTCAAAAGAGCCCGCCGCAGGGCTGATTACCCGGGCTCTGGCTTTGCCGGGGGGATTTCAGATGACCAGTACCGTCCGAGATTGGAGGAGCCAGCCCGTGATCGTGATCGACCGCGACCGCAGTGTCTCCAACGCGCCACCCTTGATGCGCCGGCGGAACCTCCACAGCCTGGTGGTGAGCCTGCCCGAAAACCCTCAGACTACCCATCGTCCTCAGCGCGGAAACATGGACCATCCAAGATTTAAACTTTTGGATAACCTGAGTTCAATTTTACTTCTTTGATGATTACCCCCACCCCTGTTTTCCCGCCCCCAGAGACCGCGTCCGGCAGGAACAGCTCCTCCGGGGGCGGGGACAGGTTTTCAAGGAAGATCTTCCCCCTTCCCGCCCAAGGGCTTGAGCATTTAGAGCTATAACCAGCGGGAAGGGGGTTAGGTCGAGACAGAAATGGTTTTCAAAATTCATGCAGAATCCCAAAATGATTAAATTCGGGATTCTGCTTGTTTCGGCAATTAATACTCAGCCCTCGTGTTCGGGAGGAGGCTGTGGATCAGGGTAAATAACCCCCATGCATCGGACAAGTATTTCATCTGCCTGGTGCGCCCGGTTCAGGCCAGCCACAAACCCGTCCAGGGCTCCAGGATGACCCCCAGCTCCGTGCCGGTGACGTAATATTCCCCCGGGCCGAGCAGGTTTTGCAGGATGTGCCCGTCCGGCATGCCCAGGCTGGCGACCGGGATCTTGAGCGAGCGGCGGGTGCTCGAGGCATTCAGCGCCACCACCACTTTTTCGTCTCCGAGGACGCGGGCAAAAGCCAGGCAGCCGCGAGCGTCGTCGGCCAGCAACCTCAGGTAGCTGCCGCGCCGCAGGGCGGGCAGCCGCTTGCGCAGGCTGATCAGCAGCCGGGTGAGCTCGAGCATCCCCGGGCGCCAGGCCGCCGGGTCCCACGGGAACGCCCGCCGGTTATCCGGATCCTTGCCGCCTTCGAGGCCGATCTCATCCCCATAATAGACCGATGGGGCGCCCGGCAGCGCGAACTGGATCAGGAATCCCAGTTGGATCTTGCGCAAATCCCCCTCCATCAGGGTGGCGAAGCGTTCCACGTCGTGCGAGCCGAGCAGCTGGAGCATCGCGTAGGTGTTGGCGCGCGGGTACATCCCCATCACCGCCTCAATCCGGCTGGCGAAAGCGCTGGCGGGCATCGTCTTCCCCAGCAAGCCGAGGACTGCGGTGCGGAAAGGGTAGTCCATCAGGCCGTCGAAATGGGTGTCGTTTGCCCAGCGCGGATCGGCTTCCCAGATCTCCCCCACCAGGTAGGCTTCCGGGTTGATCGAGCGCACAATGCTGCGGAATTCCGCCCAGAAAGCATCGTCATCGATTTCGTTCGGCACGTCCAGCCGCCAGCCGTCGATGCCCTGCTCGATCCAGTAGCGCGCCACCCCGAGCAGGTAGCTCCGCACCGCCGGGTTCGTGGTGTTCAATTTCGGCAGGCTCTTGATCTTCCACCAGGCGAGGTAGTCGCGCGCCTCGCCGGGGGTGTAAGCATCCACCGGGTAGCTCAGCACCGTGTACCAGTCCTTGTACGGCGATTTCTCCTGGTTCTCGAGCAGGTCCGTGAAGGCAAAGAAACCTCGCCCGGTGTGGTTGAAGACCCCATCCAGGATCACCCGGATGTTGTTCTGGTGCGCCACCTGGATCAGGGCGTGGAAGTCCGCCAGCGTGCCCAGCTTCGGATCGATCTCGTAATAGCTGGTGGTGTTGTAGCGGTGGACCGAGGGGGACTGGAAGATCGGGTTCAGGTAGATCGCGTTGATCCCCAGGTCAAGCAAGTAATCGATCTTCTGGATGATGCCGCGCAGATCGCCTCCCTGAAAGCCGTTGATCGTCGGTGGGGCTCCCCAGGGCTGTACGTTGGGCGGGTCGGTGGTTGGGTCGCCGTCGGCGAACCGGTCGGGAAAGATCTGGTAGAAAATCGCGTCCTGCACCCAAAAAGGCACCGCCATGCGTCATCTCCTATGCACGCTTTAATGATTCGCCGACGAAAGCAATCCATTCCGCCGGCCGGCGGGCAAACCGGTCGGAGGCCATCTCCCCGCGGGCCATCGCCCCCAGGGTTTCGTTCAACAGGCGGTTCAGAGGCGCCGGCGCGCCCGCCTCCCGCGCGAAACGGACCACCGCCCCATTCAGCGCGTCGACCTCCGTCTGCCCGCGCCCCGAGCGCAGGTCGATATGGAACGACGGCATCTTCCCACCCCTCCCTCCGGCCAGCGCTCGCCGGAGGAGCGGCTGGGAGGCCGGGTACGGCAGGTACCGAGCGGCCGCCGCGAGCAGTCGAACCGGCGTCCCGGGCAGATCCACCACCGGGATGCCGAGCCGGCGCATCACGTCCAGCGCCTCGCGCAGCTGATCGATCTCCAGCCGGAACAGCCCCGGGACTGCCAGGATCTCGGCCGGGGAGAGATCCAGGATGGCCGAGGATGCATTCGCGACCAGGTTGGTCAGCATCTTCGACCATTTCATGCTGCGCCCATCCGGGTAAAGCCGGGCGCGCAGGCCCGCGGCGTCGAACGCGCCGGCCAGCTCGCGAGCCAGGCGGCCCTCCCCGGCGATGCCAACCCCGCGCAGCCGCTCGAGCCGGATGCTGCCCGGCCCAAGGCGGGCCACCGAGCTGGTCACCGTGCCGGGGAGCACCCGCTCCTCCCCGAGGACGGCTGCCAGGGCAGCTTCATTCTCCACACCGTTCTGCAGGCAGAGGACCGCCGGCATCCGCTCGCAGACAGGCCGCATGGCTTCCAGGATGCGCGGGGTGTCGAACGATTTCACCGCCAGGATGACCGCGTCAAATGGATTTCCCTCCAGCGCGCCCGCCAGGTCCGTCGCGAGCGCCGGGTGCGGGACCTCCGCGGACTTTTCTCCTATCTGCAGGTGCAGCCCGCCGGATGCCAGGCCCTCCGCGGAGGCTTCGCGGACGAGAAAAGTGACCGGCTGCCCCGCGAGTGCCAGGCTGCCGCCGACGTACGTCCCGATAGCGCCCGCGCCCACCACCAGAAAACGCATGATCTCGACTGATCCAAATTCAGGAGAGGGGCGCCTGGCCCCATCCCCGCGCGCCGGTGAGGAATACTTTCCCGTCCATGGCCCGCTTGCCGGCCGGCTGCACCCGGTCCAGGACCAAGCTGCCGGGCTGGCTTCCGACCGCGGGGTTTCCCTGGAATACCAGGGTCTCGCCCGGGCGGGCAGCCGTTTCAGCCACGGCGTGCGCCTGGAGCACTTTCAGCGGCTGGCCTTGCCAGGTGGTAAAAGCCCCCGGCCACGGATGGTAGGCTCTCACCTTACGCGCCAGCGCCTCCGCTGGAAGGGAAAAATCCAGGCGGCCATCATCTTTTTTCAGGAGGGGAGCGTACGCGGCGGAGGCCTCGTCTTGCGGTTGGGGCTGAAGCTC
>JAJYJF010000316.1 GCA_021796375.1 Chloroflexota bacterium
TTCTGATCTTTTTACCTCCCCACTAAAGATTCTGCGCGTCCTTGCTTAAGAAGCATGTTGCGGGCGCTGGGTGCGCCCGCAACTGCTAAATCAACTTTTATTCGGGGAAGCGGCTGATAATCCTCGCTGCTGTGGGTAGTATCACTTTATCGCCTGCTGCCAGCTCGGCGGGAGATTTACCGTTCTCCTTGGGGGATCCCTGGTAAATGGTGATCGGGGTTCCCTCCTCTTTTAGACGCAGGTCGACCACCGCCTGCCCGGTGAGAAATCCTTCCCGGTCAACGGCGCAACTCGTCACGACGCCGACGACGTTCCCCTTGCGGTCCAGCACCGGGTCGCCGTGGTGCGCCATGCGGACGCCTTTATCGACGAAGCGGAAGCGGACGACTTCGTGCTTGCGGTTCTTCTCGCGCTCGATGAAAGCCCGCCTGCCGATAAACCAGGGTTTGTAGGTTTTGACGTAGGACTTGAACCCGGCTTCCGATACGCCCAGCTCCAGGTCGCCGCCCATCTCGTGCCCATAAAGCGGCAGGCCGGCCTCGGTGCGCAGCGAATCGCGGGCGCCCAGCCCGCAAGGTTTCAATCCGAGGGGAGTGCCCGCTTCCATCAGTGCATCCCACAGCGCGGGCGCCTGGTCAGGGTGGACGAACAATTCAAAAGCCATCCTTTCTCCAGTATAACCCGTCCTGGAGATTATAAGATTAAAATCACCCAACCTGGCCTCACACAGCTGGGTCCGTTTCAGGGCCGTGATCCGTTTCCGGCCGTCCTTATCGGCGCCCAGCTTGAGCAGGATTTCGCGCGATTTCGGGCCTTGCAGGGCGATATCGACGCGCATTTCTTCGCCTTCCCGCGGGTCGCGCAGGTTGCGCAGGATCGCCCCGCTGCCGAACGCGCACGCCCAGGGCCGTTCAAGATCGACCTGCACCCGCCCCTCGCGGACGGAAGTCAGCCAGGCCCAATCCTTATCGTCGTTCGACGCGTTGACGACCACCAGGTATTTCTCTTTCGAGCGGTAATAAACGAGGGTATCGTCGATGACGTTCGCATCCGGGTCGAGGAAATGCGTATAGACAGATTCACCGACAGCCAGCGCCCCGATATCGTTCGCGGTGACGCTGTCCAGGAAGACAGCGGCGTCCGGTCCTTCCACCTGGTAAACGCCCATGTGGGAGACGTCGAATAAGCCGGCTGCCTGGCGGGTGGCCAGGTGCTCCTCAACGACCCCGCTGTACCAGACCGGCATCTCCCACCCGGCGAACGGGACCATCTTGGCCCCAAGCCTGCGGTGGATCTCATAGAGCTGGGTGCGGCGCAGGGGCTGTTCTTCTTCTACCCATTCAAACTTCGGGAGAGCCTTGCCGGTGGCTGCGGAAATCCCGATGTACCAGGGCTTTTCCAGGCTGGCAGGAGTCTCAACCGGCGGCTCCCTCCGGGAGGCTGCCGTCTCGACCACGGAGATCGGGCCGGGGAGCCGGCGCTGGATATCCGCGTCAAATTTCACGAAGCCATCCGACAGATCCCGGAGCCAGGCAGCCGCCAGGCTGGCCTGCTTCACGGGAACCGTGAAGGTGAACCGGTCCGGGCTGGCCGCGCTCAACCAGCCATCCACGCTGCCCTCGGGGGTGATCAGGCGAGATGCCTGGCTTCGGCCGGGCGCCAGGCTTCCAGCGTCGCTGGAGAAGGCGTAGTTGACGAACTCGCGGATGGATTTGCCGGTCAGCTCGAGGCTGATCTGGCCGGAATCCGCGGGCGGGACGTCGTCCAGGTAGAAGAAATGCGGGTAGCCGTGCCGGCCTATCTCGAAATCGCTCCCGGCTTTTTCGGCCAGCTCCCGGGTGCGTATTTTTGCAGTTTCCAAAACCTTGAAATCGATCTTGGCGCGAGCCGTCCTGCCTTTCGATGATTCAAGGGAGTACGGGGTGGCGGCCTGGAGCACGTCCGCCATGATATCCGCGACAGTCCGCATGTCCTGTTCATCCAGGCCGCGCTGGGTCATCCAGGGCGTTCCAAAGCGGACGGCTGATGCGTACAGGGCGCCGCTGTCACCGGGGATCGTATTCCGGTTCGCCACCATCCCGGCGAGATCGAGGATGCGGGCCGCGATATCGCCTGAGAGCGATGTGCCGTCGGGACCGGTGATCGATTTGCAGTCGAGGTTGCTCATGTGGGTTTCGGTGCCGCCAAATGGGATGCGGAAGCCGCGCTCTTTCAGGCGTTCCGTCAGTACGGCACAGTTTTTGACGATTTGGGTTTGAAGCGCCTTGAATCCATCCGTCTGGGCCAGCTTGAAGGTGGTTGCCAGCGCGGCGATCGCGTTCAAATGCGGGCCGCCCTGCTCGCCCGGGAAAACCGCCCGGTCGATCTTGCGCGCCAGATCGGACTGGTGGGTGAGGATGCAGGCGCCGCGCGGGCCGATCAGGGTCTTGTGGGTGGTGAAAGTGATCACCTGCGCGTATCCAACCGGGGAGGGAACGATACCGGCCGCGATCAACCCGGCGATATGGGAGACGTCCGCGAAGAGAAGGGCTCCTACCCGGTCGGCGATGCTGCGGAAACGCGCCCAATCCGGCACCCAGGGGTAGGAAGAATAGCCGGCGATGATGAGCCTCGGTTTGGCCTCCAGGGCCTGCGCTTCCACCACGTCATAGTCGATCCGCTCGGTTTGCGGATCGACCGTGTAATGCACGACGTTGTACAGCTTTCCCGACCGGTTGACCGGCGAGCCGTGGGTGAGGTGCCCGCCGTGGAGCAGGTTCATGCCCATGATAGTATCGCCCGGGTTGATCAGGGCTGTGTAAACGGCATTATTGGCCGGCGCGCCGGAAAGCGGTTGGACGTTGGCGAACAGGTCATCCGCGGTCAGCCCGTTCGCGGCGAATGTTTCTGCGCACCGCCGGCGGGCCAGCTCTTCGACAACATCGGCATATTCCACGCCCTTGTAGTAGCGGGGATCTGCGTACCGGCGGTACTGACCGAGCGAGCGCCCGTAATCCAGGATTTCGACCTCGGTCAGCCTCCTGGTTTCCTCACCCGGGTAGCCTTCCGCGTAGATATTTTGGAAAACCGAACCGAGCGCCTCACGAACGGCAGCCGGGGCGCTGCTTTCGCTCGGGATCATAATCAGTTTGCGGCGCTGCCGTTCAGCCTCAAGCTGCGTCAGCTCAAATACGTCCGGGTCGACCTCGGAAAGCTTGCCCCGGGTTAGAAAATCATGCATTTATCCTCCTGAACTGCTTTAAAGATTTCGAGTGGCATAAAACTGAGCCAGTACGTTACAACGAGCGAACAGCGGGGTCAAAATGACCCGATTATCCCGAGTGTATCCCAAATTTACGCGGACATCACCCTATTTTCGGCCCCGCCCCTCAAGTGGCGGGAAGAAAATGCGGAAATCACGGATCGCCCGGCGAACCGCTCGTGGAGCCCAAAATTTCCGGTCGATTCCCCGCGGTAGAGGATTGCCAATCAACCGGGTTGCGCTCCGTTGCCCGAGCAACCTGGGGGATTCCCGCGGTTTGACGGTCGAGCCAGTCGATCACGATGGAGATCA
>JAJYJF010000317.1 GCA_021796375.1 Chloroflexota bacterium
TCCCCTCTGGCTGGTGCTGGCGGTCGCCGCTTATCTGAAGGAGACCGGCGACTGGGGCATCCTCCGCGAAGCCGTGCCGTTCGATTCCCGGGCCGGCAGCGAGGCGCCGCTCTACGCTCACCTGCAGCGCAGCATCGCCTACACCCTGGACCACCTGGGCCCGCACAACCTGCCGCTGATCGGCCGGGCGGATTGGAACGACTGCCTCAACCTGAACACGTTTTCCGAGCAGCCGGGCGAGTCTTTCCAGACCGCGGATACTCGCGACGGGAAAACTGCCGAATCCGTGTTCATCGCCGCGCTGTTCGTGCTGGCAGCTCGCGAGTTTGAGGCAATCGCCGAAAGGTTTCGGGACCCGGCCCGGGCGGAGTTCGCCGGGCGGGCCGCCCGGGAGATGGCCGGGGCGGTCGACCGGTCCGGCTGGGACGGCGAATGGTTCCTGCGCGCTTACGACGATGCCGGCCGGAAGGTTGGCTCGCACGAGTGCGAGGAGGGGCAGATCTTCATCGAGCCGCAGGGGATCGCGGTGATGGCCGGGCTGGGGCTCGCGGACGGCCGGGCGGAGCGGGCGATCCGCTCGGCCGGCGAGCGGTTGGGCACGCCGCACGGCATCATCCTGCACCAGCCGGCGTACACGCGCTACGCCCTGAACCTGGGCGAGATTTCTTCCTACCCGCCCGGGTACAAGGAAAACGCCGGCATCTTCTGCCATGCAAATCCCTGGATCATGATCGCTGAGGCGATCCTCGGCTCCGGGGACCGCGCGTTCGACTATTACACCCGCATCAACCCCTCGGCCAGGGAGGCGATCTCGGAGGTCCACCGCTGCGAGCCGTACGTCTACTCCCAGATGATCGCCGGCCGGGATGCGCCCACCCACGGGGAGGCGAAGAACTCCTGGCTGACGGGGACCGCCGCCTGGAACTACGTGGCGGTGACGCAGTGGATCCTGGGGATCCGGCCCGAATATGATGGGCTGCGCGTCGAGCCCGTTTTGCCCCGCGCATGGCCCGGATTCCGGGCGGAACGGTTGTTCCGCGGGGTGCGCTACGGGATCTACGTGGAGCGCGGATCTGCCCGGGACGCCGGGTTGTATGTGGATGGCCGGAAAATGGCGGGCAGCCTCATCCCGCTCCCAGCGGAGGGGGTCGAAGAAGTGGATGTGCGCCTGGTTCTAGGCGAATAAGCCGCCGGACGGGGCGCCATCCCAAGGTTAGCCCCCTCCGATTTTACCGGCGAGATCTCAGCCGTGCCGTCCTCGCCCTCCGGGTGAGCCGCACGGTCGTTTTTTTTCGACAGGACGTGCGAAGGACCTGGACCCGGTTTAACAGGCAGTCCCTCCGAAAGCAAGCTCCTTCACAGCGCCTGGGCTTCTTGCAGGGCGCGCACGAACCAGCTCTCGTCGTCCCAGGGCAGGTCGTAGCGCTCGCCGTTGATGAAGAAGGTCGGGGTGCCATTGACGCCGCTGCGCAGCCCGCTCGAAAAGTCATCCCGGATCCGGCCGGCGTAGAGGTGATCGCGCAGATCGCGGTCGAAGCGGTCCAGGTCCAGGGCTAGCCGGACTGCGTAGCTGCGCAGCGATTGCCCGTCCAGGGCATCCTGGTGCTCGAACAGCAGGTGGTGCATCTCCCAGAACTTCCCCTGGGCGGCGGCCGCCTCGGAAGCTTCGGCCGCGTGCGCTGCGTCGGGATGCGCATCGGTGAGCGGAAAATGCCGGTAAACGAACCGGATGCGGTTCCCCATTTTCTTCAGGATCGACTCGAGGATCGGGTAAGCCGCCCCGCAGTGGGGGCACTGAAAATCTCCGTACTCGACCAGCGTCACCGGGGCGTCCTCCGGCCCCAGGATGTGGTCGCGGTCGGGGTCGACGGGCATGGTCAGCCGGGGCATCCGGTTATTTCCCCGCTTTCATCTCGTCCAGCGCGTTCAAGACGCCGTCCACCCCCGGGTTCACGCTGGGAGGCGAGACGTAGCTCCAGCGCACCGTCCCTTCGGGGTCCAGCACGAAGAGCGCCCTGCCCTCGCGGCCTTCGTGATCGCGGTAGACCCCGTACTCCCGGCCGACCTGCCCCTTGGGGTGGTAGTCCGCCAGCAGCGGGAACTTCAGGCGCCTGGCTTCCATGAAGGCCTTGTGCGAGTGAACGCTGTCGACGGAAATCCCCAGCAGCTGGGCGCCGTACTTTTCGAACTCGGGCAGCGCCTGGTTGAACAGGCTCAGCTCCGAGGTGCAGACCCCGCTCCAGTCGGCGGGGTAAAAGGCGAGGATGACGGGCTTCCCGGCGAAATCGTGCAGGGAGAAACTCTGCTCCGGGGTGGATTTCAGGGTGAAATCGGGGGCCTTCGTCCCGGCGGGCAGGGGATGCTCGACCTGCTCGGTAATTTTTGATTTATCCATTCAAAACCTCCTTGAAAAGGATCCCTACAGGGATGGATGGCTTGAGGAGCGAGCCATAATCTATAAATATACTCTAAATAATCATCTATTGGGATGCGGAAGGAGGCCTGCCCCAAAATTTTAGCTTTAAGAAAAAGCGCACTTCATCCCCAACAAACTGGAAGGCGCCCTCCGGAAGGGGCGGCTCAGGGCCCCGGAGGGCTGTTCTTCCACTGGCTGGCAAACTCCTGGGTCAGCTTCAGGTAGAGGTCGCCGTACAGCTTTCCCGGCTCGATATAGGTGTTCTCCCACCACTCGTTCCACGAGGTGATCAGGATCCAATCCGGGCGGCTGCCGAGGGCAGCTTGAAACGTGCTGCGGTAGTAATCCCCGTTGTCCCGCGCCTGCACCAGCCCGCGGCGTCCGGGGATCAGGCGCTCATCGTAGCCGGGCTGGATCGTCGCCGCCCACAGCTTGGGGGTCGATCCGGGCGCCAGCAGGGGGTAGTAGTGGGCTGCCCGGCTGGCCTGGCTGTAGGCGCCGGCCAGGTCCGGGTAGGAGATCACGGCGTAGGTATGCATCCCGTCGAACACGTCCAGACTGGCGGCATCCAGGCCCATGGCGAGGTTGTAGGAATCTAGGCCCTGAGCGTGCAGCCGGGCGAAGATATCCTTCCATTCCGCGAGCGGGACCAGGCCCGAGTTGTAAAAAGCGATCACCGGCTTCCCGCCGATCTTCATGTAGGCGGGCGCGTCCCGCACCGCCGGGATGGCGTAGGCCAGCCAGCGGGTTATCTCATCGCCGGGCAGCGGTCCGCCGGACTGCAAGGTCTCGAAGTAGAGCATCACCTTAAATTGCTGCTGCTGGGCGGCGGCGAGCAAGGGTTTCAAGTTCTGGTCGGTATAGCTCCCGGGACCCCACCAGGAGGAGATAAACCCGTCGATCCCGGCGCTTTTGGCCTGGCCGATCTGGCGGGCGATCGCCTGGGGATCGAAGGACTGGTAGGGGACCAGGGGATGGTCTTTCAGCTCCGGGCTGCTCCAGTCCGAGGTGTGATACCAGGGATAGTAGAAGGCCCAGACCATCTTAGGGACCGCCGGGTAGGCTGGGTTGGCGGGGGCGGGCGCAGCGCCGGCGAGGGGCGCCAGGTCGAGGGAGACCGGCATGGT
>JAJYJF010000318.1 GCA_021796375.1 Chloroflexota bacterium
CACGCCCACCCCCACCGAAACGCCGACCCCCACGATCACTCCGACGAAGACGCCGATCCCGCCGGCCCCGCTGCCCACCGATGTCCTCACCTCGATTCCGGCGGAGGTGACTGCCGATACGCGCTGGATGGATGTGGACCTCTCCCAACAGATGGCCTATGCCTACGTCGGGAATCAGGTCGTGAACTCCTTCCTGGTCTCGACCGGGATCGCCGCCTACCCGACCGTCACCGGCCAGTTTCATATCTATGTGAAGTATCTCTATGCGGATATGCGCGGACCGGGCTACAACCTGCCCAATGTTCCTTACACCATGTATTTTTATGAGGGCTACGGGCTGCACGGGACTTACTGGCACCATAACTTTGGGCATCCGATGAGCCACGGCTGCGTGAATATGCGGACGGAAGACGCGAAATGGGTGTTCGAGTTCACCTCCGTCGGCACCCTGGTCAACATTCATTATTAAACCGATGAGCTGGTTGGACGCAGGGATCGACATCTCCCGGAGAGACTTCCTGAAACTGGCGGGTTTTGGGCTGATCGGAAGCCTGCTGCCCTTCGGCGCGGCCCTGCCGGCCGCAGCACAATCCAGCGGCCAGCTGGGGCGCGTGCTCGAAAATACGGTCCCCCTGTTCGATCTCCCCTCTCTGCACGGAAAACAGGTTTCGACGGTCTTGAAGGACCACCTCTACGCGATCACGGACGTCACCGCCGGCGATGCAAGCGTTCCTTACAACCGGATCTGGTACCAGCTGGATAACCGGGGTTACGCCCATTCCGGGAGCATCCAGCCGGTGCGGATCGCTCTCAACGAGCCGGCCGGCTGGGTATCCCCGAGCGGACAGGTCGGCGAGGTCACCGTCCCGTATACCGACGCCCGGAGGGAGCTCGCCGGCGACACCGCGACGGTATACCGGCTCTACTACGGGACGGCTTACTGGGTGGTCTCGCTCGAAAAAGATCCGCAGGGGAGCTCCTGGTACGGCATCCTGGACGACCGGCTGAAATCCGTCTACTACGCTCAGGCCAGGCACATCCGGCTGATCCCCGCGCAGGAGCTGGGGCCGATCTCCAGCGATGTCCCCCCGGGAGAGAAGCGCATCGAGGTCTACCTGGGCCACCAGGCGGTGATCGCTTATGAAGGCGAGCGCAGCGTGTTTATGACCCGCTGCGCGACCGGAGCCAGGTTCGCCAGCGGAAATTTCAGCACCCCACCCGGAAAGTATATAATTTATCGTAAGAGCCCATCCCGCCACATGGCCTCGGGAGACAAGGTGGCGGCGGACGGGTACGATTTGCCGGGGGTTCCCTGGGTTTCGTTTATCACCGAGGACGGGATATCATTTCATGGGACTTACTGGCATAATAACTTTGGGAAGCCGCGCAGCCACGGCTGCATCAACGTCTCCATCCCCGCAGCCAATTGGATCTACCGATGGAGCCTTCCCGTGGTGCCGCCTGACCAGGTGTACGTGTACGAGACTCAGGGCACGAATGTGGTCGTTATCTAGAGCGATCGCGAAGGGGTAGCGGAGTGGCGCAGAGAGCGTTATTTTCAGGTCTGATCATCGATGAGAACAACCGCCCGGTTGAGACGGTTGTCATCGGCGAAGAAGCGAACTATGTGGTGGATGACGCCGGTTTCAGGCGGCACATCCCCTCGGAGCAGGTCGACCGCCAGGTGCTCGATTACATGCGCGAACAGATCAAGGGCAAAGAAGGGTTGATCAGCGAGCAGACCGCCGAAATGCTCGGTCAGGACGATATCTTCACCCGGGCGGCTATCGAGAACCAGTTAAAGCAGATCGACCAGCAGTTTAACTCGCTTTTCAACACCGGCATCCCGGAAGAAGGGCGGGCGTATATGGGCATGATGGGGTTCAAAATCGTCATCAACGTGCACGGCGAGGTGGTCCAAGTAATTCAGCCCAGCGCGCCCGATTCTGACGAAGGGTAGACGCATCTCCGATAGAATTCTTACGCGGCGGCGATAAAATGATATCAAGCCTCCCTTTCGTAGAGGAGGAGGAGATTAGATGACATCGGGATATGTATTAGACGTAAACGAACCAGAGTTTGAATACGAAGTCGTGGCTTACTCGCAGAACACGCCGGTCGTGGTGGATTTTTGGGCTCCCTGGTGCGGTCCGTGCAAGATGCTCGGTCCGCTCCTCGAGCGGCTGGCTGAAGAAGCCAGGGGCGGGTTCCGCCTGGCGCGGGTAAACGTGGACGAGAACCAGAGCCTGGCAATGCGGTTTGGGGTTCGCAGCATTCCGGCGGTGAAAGCTTTCCAGCACGGGCAGGTGGTCGCAGAGTTTGTCGGTGCCCAGCCGGAACCGCGCGTGCGCGAGTTTATCCGGAACCTGGCTCCCTCCGCGGGCGACCTGCTGCTGGAGAAGGCCAACAGCCTGGCGCGCCAGCACGAGTGGGCCTCGGCGGAAAAAACCTTCCGCCAGGTGCTCGAAAACACCCAGGGTCAGGCTGGAGCTGAACTGGGGCTGGCAAAGTCGCTGATCGCCCAGGGGAAAGCCGCCGAATCGCTGGCCATCTTGCCCCGCATCCCCGCCAGCAAGGAATATTCCAGCGCGCAGCTCCTCATCCCGCTGGCGGAGGTGATGGATGGGATGAAGCGCGGCCCGGCCGCGGACGGCGATCCGCTGGCCAGCGCTTTCGAAAATGCTCTCCGGCTGGTCTCGCGCGGGAACATCTACTCCGCGCTGGATGGGCTGCTCGACATCCTCCGCCAGGATAAAAACTACCGGGATGGACAGGCCCGCAAGGTCTATCTTGGGCTGCTGGAGCTGCTCGGCGAGGAGGACCCGCAGACGCGCCAGTACCGCAGCGACCTGACCATGCTGCTTTTCTAGAACAGCAAAATCAGCTTACAAAATACGGTCTTCGATCTCCCAGGCGTGATCGAGGACGTGCCAGGCCACCCGGCGAGCAAAATAGCGGGGTGGCCAATGTTTTCCCCCACGCGGCCCCAATTTTGGCAGCTCTCCGCGGGAAGCCGCCGCCAATGCCTCCCGGTCTGCCTGGATGGGGAAGCCGGCCTGGCCGTCCGGGACGGGCTTCCAGCCGGCAGCTTTCAGGTAAGCGCCGTTCGCTTCGATCACGTGGCGGAGGATCTCCTCCCGCTCGCGGCCGCCGCCGCGCGGCCCCTTGCGCAGCTCTTTGCCCTCAGACAGCCGCGCGGCGCGCTCCAGCTCCAGCCAGCATGCTTCCAGGATGGCTTGAAGGCGCTCGAGCCCGGCGCCGTCCAGCGGGTCTTCATCCATGGGCGGGATGATCCCCGGGACGCCGAAATCCACACCGGAGGCCCCTTTGAACCGGGTGAGGATCGCAAAATCCGAGACAGCGGCTGGTGCCTGAAATCCAAAGGTGTTCAGCCCGAGGCCGCCGGAATAACGGGGCCCGTATGCGAGCAATGCTTCCAGGGCGGCGGATTCGCCCGCGCCGCTCCGGCACCAGCCCGGCCAGTCGACCGCGCAGGCGAAAGTTCGTTTCTGACCGGCTTCAAGGTATACG
>JAJYJF010000319.1 GCA_021796375.1 Chloroflexota bacterium
GTTGCTCTCCGGCAGAGCCGTATCCTCCGCACGAGTGGCTCAAGTCTACCCTATCGGCGCATCCACCCTCCTGAAGGGGCCATTTCTACTTTGTCAAAAAGGGGACATTTCTACTTTGGGTTGACATTATGTTTTTTGAACAACTTCCTCCCCGGAGATTTTCCGCAAGTCTTTCTCCAGCACGAGCGCATCTTCGCCGTCGGCATAGTAGGCCGGCCAGACGCCAATTTGAAGGTAGCCAAATTTGTAATACAACCGGATCGCGCCGCTGTTCGACCGGCGCACGCACAGCCGGATGCTCGGCTGGCCGATGGCGGTTTCGGTCGCCACCAGCAGGTCGGACGCGATCCCCTGGCGGCGAAACTCGGGCAGCACCCCGAGCGTGGTGATCCATCCCAGGCGCTGGGAGCGGCGGATGTCCCCGCCCGAAAACCCCACCACCTGCTCCCCGAGGACGGCCTTCAGGCGCACGACGTCCGGAAAGGTCAGCGCCGCGAGCAGGTCCAGGAGCGGCCAGGCATCCGCTTCGAAGCAGGCTTGCTCCACCGCCCGGATCGAGCCCAAATCCCGCCAGGTCGCCGGCTCAATCCGGACCTGGTGATCTTCTGTGCTATTTTGAGGAGACTGCATCCGAATCAAACCCTGCCACAGGCTCTATTCCGGGCCGGCCGCCAGCCAGGCGGTCCTCGGCAGCCAACCTGCGTCCATCGCTAAGACCCGGGCGGCGCAGGACCGCATCTGGCTGCCCGGGTTCTGGTTTCAACAGCTCCCGCCGGGGAGCATTACGGTTGGGTCCCTCCACCGTCGCGCCCGCGGGTGAAATTGGCGAGCATCCCGGTGAACTCCAGCGGGAAGATGTACTTGGTCGACGGGCTCGCGCCGATGCGGTTGAGGGTGTCAAAATATTGCAGGGTCATGGTGCGCTGGTCGAGGGTGACGCCCGCGGTGTTAATCCGCTCCAACGCGCTGCCAAAACCCTCTGCGCGCAGCAGCTGCGCCTGGCGCTCGCCTTCGGCGCGCAGGATGTTGCCCTGCTTCTCGCCCTCGGCGCGCAGGATGGCCGCCTGTTTCTCGCCATCCGCCACGTTGATCGCGGCTTCGCGGGTGCCCGTCGATTCGGTGACCAGCGCGCGCCGGTTCCGCTCGGCGGAGAGCTGCCGGTTCATGGATTCCTGCACCTCGCGGGGTGGGATGATCTCGCGGATCTCCACGTTGGTCACCTTGACCCCCCAGCGCTCCGTCACCTCGTCCAGCTTGGTGCGCAGCATGTTGTTGATGTGCTCGCGTTCTGAAAGGACCCCATCCAGCAGGATGCCCCCGATAACCGAGCGCAGCGTCGTGGTGGCCATCCCCTGGGCAGCCGCCTCAAAATTCCCGACCTGCAGGACCGATTCGGACGGGTTCAGGACCTTGTAGTACCACAGGAAGTCGATCGAAATCGGGGCGTTATCCTTGGTGATCGAGGTCTGGTGGGGGATCTCGCGCACCTGCTCGCGCAGGTCGACCCGCACGGCGCGATCGATGATGGGGATCAGCAGCACCAATCCGGGACCTTTTTCACCGATGCAGCGGCCAAGCCGGAAGACGACCAGGCGCTGGTACTCGGGGACAACCTTCACCGCGTTATACAGAAAGATCAGCCCGATCAGGATGATGACCCCAACCGCGCAGGGCAAAAGCGTGCTTCCAAGATTTGCGGGCATATCAGCCTCCTCAGAGAATATGGGTGGATCAAATCATGCGGGAACACGCTTACGGCATTTGAGCGGGTTCCTCGGTTTGAACTGGCTCTACCTCTAAGATGAGACCTTCGCGGTGCAGCACCCTGACGCGGGTATTACGGGCGATCGGCTGGCGGCTGCGCGCGCTCCAGTTCTCGCCGCCCACGTAGACCGTCCCTTCCGGCATAATCGGCGTGCGTGTTTCGCCGATAGCCCCGATCAGGCGCTCCAGGTCCTGCGCGGGACGCATCTCCAGCGCGGTGAGCGTCTTGCGGGCGGCGAGCCATATGAGTGGCATGGTGATCAGGGTGACCAGCAGCGCCAGCCAGGGGTTCACCGACGGCGCCCCGTTCGCGGTGCGGAACAAGAACGCCGAACCGATGGCCAGCGCGGCGAGGGATATTCCGAGGAAAATCATCCGGTGCGACCGCCGGACGGCGATCAGAAACGGCACGACCCCCAGCACGAGCAAGGCGAGCGCCCAGGGATTGATCGGCAGGTAATAAACCGCATAACCCGCCATCAGCACGGCAAACAGCGCGCTGATCTCCAACACCCCGCTCCCGGGCGCGAAAACAGCCAGAATTGCCAGCAGCATCCCACCTACCAGGATGAGGTAGGCAATATTGGGTTCGAGTAAAAAGTTCATAGCTTCCTCGCGGCCTTTCTCAGCCGGACGATTACCGTTATTGTGGGACAAAATGATTATACATCTTTCATGGTATGATTAAATTCCAGAGGGCGGTTGGTTTGAACGCTTTTTCCTTATTTATTGGCTTCGGAGCATCCCTCGGTCTTTTCAGCGCTGCCTCTCAGGCCGGACCTGACAGACGGGCTTCCGCCGTGCTGGACGCCGGGCTGGCGGCCCTGGCGGCTGCGCTCGCCGGCGGTCGCGCCGGCTATGTCCTCCTCAACTGGAGCCACTTCCAGGCCCAACCGGTCGAGATCCCCCAGGTCTGGCTGGGCGGGATCTCCGGCCCGGGCGCGGTCGCCGGCGGGATCCTCGGCCAGTTCGCCGCATCCGTCTGGCTGCGCCTCCGCCCCGGCGAGCTGGCCGACCAGCTTTACCCGCTCCTGCCGCCTTTGGTCGTCTGCGCCTGGCTGGCCAACTGGCAGGCCGGATCCGCCTACGGCCCTCTGGCACCCGGCGAATGGTGGGCGATCCCGGCCCGGGATGAGACCGGGCTTATTGCCGCGCGCATCCCGCTGCAGCTAGCCGGCGCGCTCGGCAGCCTGCTCCTGTTTGCCGCGGTCGACCTGCTGCGCCCGCGCCTGAAATATCCCGGCCAGCCTGCCTGGCTGGCCGTCTTCGGAACGTCGTTAATCTTCTGCGCGATCTGCTTTTTCCGCGCCGACCCGAGCCCGGTCTGGGGCCCCCTGCGCTGGGACGCCCTGGCCGGGATCGCCCTGGCCCTCGGCGGGCTGGTCCTGTTTCTATTTTCACCGGTCGCAAACCGGAAGCAGCCCCATCTGGATCACAGCCGATCATGAAACTAGCCTTAGCCCTCGCCCAGATCAACACCCAGCTTGGCTGCGTGGAGGCCAACCTCGAAAAGCACCTGGCGCTCGCCCGGCAGGCGCGCGAGCAGGGCGCCGAGCTGGTGGTTTTTCCGGAGCTCTCGCTGACCGGGTACGTGCTGCAGGATCTCGTCCCCGCGGTGGCCCACCGGGCCAAACCGGACGACCCGGTTTTTCGCCCGCTGCTCGAAGCCAGCCAGCAGGTTGACCTGCAGGTGGGGTTCGTGGACGAGGACCGGCGCCACCGCTTCTTTATCTCCTCGGCTTACCTTTCGAAAGGGGAGA
>JAJYJF010000320.1 GCA_021796375.1 Chloroflexota bacterium
GGCGGTTCTCGTCCTGGAAAACAACCGACTGTGCGGGATCCTTCCCGATCGTACTTCAGACAGGCAGGATTTCCCTTCGCGCAGCCCGCTGACCGCCCGGGAAGCCATGATCCCGGTGTCCGAGCAGGTTTCCATCCCGCCGGACATGCTGATCCTCAAAGCCCTGGACCTGATGGAAGCCAGCCAGATGGGAATCCTGCCGGTCGTCCAGGACGAAGCCGTCACCGGGGTGCTCACCCGGGACCGGGTGAGCCAGTTCATTCATAACCGCCATTAACCCACGGCATTAATGAAGCTGTAATCAAATTCATATACAAGTTTTATATGCACTGGATTACAATGACGCTTGACTTGAAGGGATTAAGGTAAATTTCAGGAGAAAAGGGATATGTTTTTTCCTTTCAGTTTTGCCGGATATGGATTGTATTTCTTGTTCGGGCTTCCAGCCCTCTTATTCGGGCTGTGGGCCCAATACCGGGTGAAAGCCGCGTTTAACAAGTTTTCGAAGGTGCGCACCTATCTCGGCCTCACCGGCGCGGAGGTCGCCCGCCGGATCCTGGATATGAATGGACTTCAGAACATCGCCGTTCAGGAGACGCGGGGGATGCTGAGCGATAACTACGATCCGCGCGCCAAAGTCCTGCGGTTGAGCCCGGAAGTCTACGAAGGGAACTCGGTTGCCGCGGCGGGCGTGGCGGCCCATGAATCCGGGCATGCGATTCAAGACCAGCAGAGCTACGCGCCGCTCAAGCTGCGCTCGGCGATGGTCCCCTCGGTGCAGATCGGGAGCTGGCTGGGACCGATCATCTTCATCGTCGGCTACTTTATGAGCGGGAATTTTGGGTACACCGTTTCTTTGATCGGGCTGGTTCTCTTCGCTGCGACGGCGTTGTTCGCGCTGATCACCCTGCCGGTCGAGCTGGATGCCAGCCGGCGGGCGAAAACCATTCTGGCGCAATCCGGGATAATTTACAACCAGGAAATTCAAGGCGTCAACAGCGTTTTGAACGCGGCGGCATTAACCTACGTCGCCGCAGCGATGCAGGCTATCTCTACCCTGCTGTACTATGCTTTCCTGCTGCTCGGGATGGGCTCGCGGCGCCGCTAACCGATCGGTCCCGTCCGAACGAGCCATAAAAATAGAATAACTGGCCCCAGCGAATCGTGCTGGGGCTAATTTTATTCACCGATCCACGCAAGTGGGAAGGTTTCGGGATTCCTGGTGATATACTATGCGCAGCCCACTTCGATCGAGACCCATCCGTTCATGCGCCCTTTTCTGCACAAGTCCATAGCGCTCATCCTCTCGGTAATCTTGCTCGCCGGCTGCATTCCCCAGGCCTTTGATTATTCCTGGAGAGCCGCGACGAGCGCTCACGCCTGGACCCTGGCGGACTTGCGACTGCTGCGCCTGCCGCGGGGAGTATCCGCTCAGGACAGCATGATTGCCTTCTATCTCCGCTCGGTCGGTTCGGACCTCCAGATCCGCATCGACTGGCTGGCGCCCCAGCCAGAACCCCGGCGGGATCTTTATCTGGCCCTGGATACCCAGCCTGGCGGGACCACCCGGCTGCCCGGCGGCGGGCAGGCCGCGATCCCCTGGGACCAGCTGGTCGTTCTCCCGGCGCAGGGCTCCCCCCGCGTGCTTCTCCAGGACATGCGCCCCGATCCCGGTCTCCTCCCGCGGGTAATCCTAGATCCGGATAACGGAATCACGACCGTCCTTCTCAATCGCGAGAAATTGGTCGGCAGTCCGGACCAGATGTCGGTCCAGGCCATCCTGGTAGATGCCGGATCGGGGAAGGTGCTTGAACAGGCGGTGTTCCGATCCAGCGAGCCGCACCCCGCCCCGGCCCCGCTGCTCCTGGAGTTCTGGGACTCCCTGACCGCCCTGACCCCCGCCCAGGCCTTACGCGGTTGGGACGGCGCTCATGCCGGCCCGTTTGACGCCCGCCACGGTTTGCACGAGCTGCTGGACGCCGCCGAGCAGAACCGGGTACCGATCTTCCTCCTGGATCTGAAAGAACCGCAGTCGCTCTCGGCGGTGGATTATATGGGCGGGATCGGCCAGGTGCAGCGGATGCTGCAATCCGGGCTGCTGGTCCTGCCGGATACCTCGTTCGGCGACCCGCGATCCGCGCCGGCCAGCCTGCTCGCCAGCCGCCTGTCCGGCGAGCAGTTCGGACTTGGATCCAGCCTGGTTGCCTCCGCACCGGCCGCGGCAGCCAGCGCATCCGGATACCCCTACCGGGTGGCAAATCTGAAGGATCCGGCTCACCTGGCCTGGTCGAACGGCCAGACCCTCATTCCTTACCCTCCCCGGGATGCCGTGAGCCCAGGCAGCCTCTCCACTTCGCCTCCGGGCCTTCCGCTTTCTACCCGCAAAATACTGCTCGAAACGGCGCTCAGCCAGGATCCATCCCGCCTGGTCGTGCTGGGTGGGAGCCTTCCCGCCAGCCCGTGGGCGGATTCTCGGGCTGCCGGTTCGGCTTTTGCCTTCATCGCCGCCCATCCCTGGATTGAGCCCTTGAACCTGGATACCATCCAGACCTTCCCCACCCGGGAGGAGGGCGCGCAGGCAGAGACCGCTTGCGCCCTCGGCCCCTGCGCTCCTTCCGCGCTCGATCCCGCTCAGGACGCCAGCACCCCCGCGGGGGCGGCCCTGCTGGACCGGTTAAATTCCTCTCCCCGGAACGCCGCCTCAGCCCTGGCCTGGGACAGCTTCTGGATGCTGACCACCCCCACTAGCGACCCCCGGCTGGCATCCCTGCGAGAAGGGTACCTGCCCCAGGTGGCTGACCTGCTGGAAGCCTCCCGCTGGGAGGCGAACCCCTATTCAAAATCGTCCTGCGGCCAGCAAATCCTCGGGGACCCGCAGCCGGCCTGCATCCTGGCTTCTGACCGATTTTTTCTCATCCTCCGGCCGGGCGGCGCCCAGCTCGAGTTCGCTTTCTACCGCGACGGCCAGCAGGTGGATGAGCTGGTCGGCCCCACCTCCCAGTTCGCGGTGGGGCTGAGCGATTCCAGCGAGTGGAAGCCTGAGCTCGGAATGGCGGGAGATCCCCAGGTGGTTCCAGGGGGCTTTGTCGATTCCGGCCGCGAGTACGCCCCGTTTACCCCCAGCCTCCGGGAAGGCGCGATCAGCTTCGAAGATCCCGCGTCTGGGACCCGGAAAACCTATGCGATCGGCGCCGGGATCCAGGTTCGATACCAAATCCGTACGCCGGCCGATCTGCTCCTTTCCATCGCCGCTGCGCCGGAGGCGCGCTTCACGCCTGGCTGGTCGGCGGAAATTATCAAGGACCATATGACGGAGCACGACGCCATCCTGGGTTTCCGGGGTGCGGCTGCCCTGCACGTCCATTCCAGCGCGTCGATGGCGG
Source organism: Chloroflexota bacterium (assembly GCA_021796375.1). GTDB lineage: Bacteria > Chloroflexota > Anaerolineae > Anaerolineales > Anaerolineaceae > JAJYJF01. Next base: position 3,384 of record JAJYJF010000320.1, read on the forward strand.
TCACCAGCTACTTCGATTCGATGCGCCTCATGGGAACGCTCGAAGACCCCAACCAGGATTATCCCCCCGGGCATTTCCTGCCCTTTCCAGTTTCCATCATTCATCTCCGATCAAGTTCTTCTTTTAATATCTCTATTA
>JAJYJF010000321.1 GCA_021796375.1 Chloroflexota bacterium
CTGGCCACCATTACCCCGGCATCCGGGTACGTTACCCCCGGCGGAGCCGCCGTGATCGGCATCCTGGCGGGCGGGGTCTGCTACTACGCGATCTCGCTGCGGGCCAGGTGGGGTCTGGATGACGCGCTCGACGTGTGGGGCTGCCATGGGGTGGGCGGTACGCTGGGGGTCATCATGCTCGGTTTGCTGGGGACCAGGCTGATTAACCCGGCCGGCGCGGATGGGCTGCTGTATGGAAATCCGGTCTTCTTCTTTAAAGAGCTCCTGACGGTGATCGGATCCTCCGCCTACGCTTTCGGCTTTACTTACGGCATGCTCTGGCTGATCAACTCGGTAGTACCGGTACGGGTAGCGAAAGAAGCCGAGGCGTCCGGGCTGGATATCGCCCTGCACGGCGAGACAGCATACGAGGCGGTATAACCGTTTAGCGGTATTTCGCAGCCCTCCCAGCCAACCAGAACCCCCGACCAGAGCCCATTTCCCCGGGCCGAAGCCGGGGGTTCTGGCTGCCATCGGGTTCGTCCCCAAAAAAAGGAGCGGACGCCGCTCCTCAGCGGGGGGCGGCTTTTTCGCGCTAATCCTCCCGCAGCGCGGCCGGCGCGCAGTCCATGCTGAGCTGGACGGTTGTCCCTTCGCCGGGGCTGGAGACCACTTCCAGCCTCCCGCCGATGAGGTGGGCGCGTTCCGCCATGCCCGCCAGCCCCAGGTGGCCGGACCGGACAAACGCATCCAGCCCGGGCACCTGAAAGCCGGGACCGTCGTCGCGGACGGAGAGGCGGACATCGTCTTCCGAGATGGACAGAGAGACCCACACCTCTCGCGCCCCCGCGGCGTGCTTGCGGATGTTGGTCATCGCCTCCTGGGCCACCCGGAACGCCGAAAGCTCGATCTCTGCCGGCAGGCGCCGCTCCTGGCCCAGAATCGCGCAGTCGACGCGGGTTCCGGGCAAATCCGAGGCCAGCTCGTCTGAGAGGGACTGGATCGCGGAGACCAGGCCCAGATCCTGCAGGATGGACGGGCGCAGGGCATTGCTGATCCGGCGCAAATCGCCGAGGGCCCGCCCGGCCAGCTTCCGCAGCTCGGCTAGCCTGCGGCGGGCCAGGGCTGGATCCTGGTCCATCTCCGTCTGGCACAGGTCCACCCGCTGCATCAGCCCCACCAGGTCCTGGACCGTCTCATCGTGCAGCTCGTGCGAAATACGCTGCCGCTCTTCCTCCTGGCTCAGCAGCGCTTTTTCGGCGTAATGCCGCATGGCAGCCTGCTGTTCGGCCAGGCGGATCACCATGCGGTTGAAGGCCTCGGTCAGTACGCGCAGCTCCAGCGGCCCCTGCGAGACCAGCGGGTAGAAAAGGCTGCCCGGGCCCAGTTGGTCTGCTCTTTGAGCAAGCGCCGCCAGCGGCCGGATGACCCGGCCGATGCTCATCGAGAGCAGCACCATCGAGAACAAAATCCCCAGGGCCAGCAGCCCGGCCATGGCCCATTCATAGCTGTAGGCGGGGGCAAGGATCGATACCCAGGATTCGGCCAGGATGAAATACCAGCCGCCAACCGACAGGGGAGCGATGGAGACGATCGCCTGGTCGCCGGAGGGTGCGATTTCGGTCAGCAGGGAGACGGGCGTTTTTTGAGCCAGGGATGGGTTGAAGCTATTCGCGGCGAAAGGCAGCCGCCCAGACGGCTGCCCCTGCGGGCTCGCAATCGGGGTCCCGGCCTGATCGACCAGGAAGAGCTGCGCGCCGGGATGGCCCTGCATCCCCAGGTTTTGAAACCAGTCAAACTGCCCGGATGAGAAGACAGCCACGGCCCATCCGGCTCCCCCGGACCCCAGGCTCACCGGGACGGTGATAAAAACGTCCTCGCCCAGGCCGCTGGCGGATTTCCGGGCAGAGAACCGGGGCTCCCCGGGCTGGCCCGCGCGCAGCCCCGCCACCAGGGATCGCATCCGCGCGGAATCCAGCCCGGCGGACGGAGCGGAGGCGATCACCTGGCCGCTCGAATCCACCAGCGCCAGGTCTCCACCGATGGCCGGTTGAACCTGCGCCAGGCGCTGCGCGAGCGTGGCGGGCGCCTCGCCCGAGACCGCCGGGAGGGCTTGCTGGATCAGGGTCACATCGCCCTGCAGCCGGGCAGAGAGCGAGCTGGCCGCCACCACGGCCAGGGCGTTGTTCCGCTGGGTGACCAGACTGAGGATGACGTTCTGCAGCGCGGAGGTAATCAGGAGAATCGTCAGCAGGCTGAACACGATCAGCGGAAAGAGAGAGGCCAGAATCAACTGGTGGCGGACAGGCGGGGCGGCGGGCGCTTCCGTCCGGCTGGGGGAGAACGCCTCGCCGGCGGGCTCATTCATCGTAGGCCTCGAGCGTGATCCAGCCGCGGCTGATGGCAAACGCGGTCGCTTCCGACCGGCTGCTCACCCCCAGCTTCTCAAAGATGTTGCGCAAATGCACGCTGACGGTTTGCGGGCTGATCGACAGCATCTCGCCGATGGATTTGTTGGATTTTCCCATCGCGGCGGCCCGCAGCACGTCCATTTCCCGCTCGGTCAGCCCCTCCTGGGGGGGGACCCCGGGAATGGGATGGTGGCGGGCCTGCTCGGCCGCCAGCTTCCCGGCGATCGCCGGGGAAAGCGCGGTCCCGCCTGCCTGGACGGCCCGGATGGCGCTGATCAGCTCCTGGCCGCTGGAGGTTTTCAGCAGGTAGCCTTTCGCGCCGGCTTGCAGCAGCGGAAACACGTAGCGGTCGTCCTCGTACGCGGAAAGAATGATGACCCGGACCCAGGGAGACTTTTTGATGATGGCGCGGGTGGCGTCGATCCCGTTCAAGCCGGGCAGGCGGACATCCATCACGACCACATCCGGGTTAAGGTCGCTCGCCAGCCGGACCGCTTCCAGGCCGTCGGCAGCTTCTCCGGCGATCTCCAGGTCGGGCGCCTGTTCCAGCAATTGGCGGGTCCCCTCCCGAACAATCTTGTGGTCCTCAGCCAGCAGTATCCGGATGCTCATTATTCCTCCCGATCCAATCTACCCAGGGGTTGAACCTCATTTTACCCCGCCAAGGGCGAAAACCTTATCCCCCTTTCAGGTATCCCGGCCGGCTTCGAATCGGGAGGAGTTCTAAGGTAAAATCAGAAAACTCTTTAATGAGCGCCCTTCAAGGAGGTTTTGCGATGCCCCATGCGATTGATTCGGGCGCGACTGCCCTGGTGCTGGTCAGCGCAGCTCTGGTGTTCCTCATGACCCCCGGCCTGGCATTCTTTTATGGGGGGCTGGTGCGCCGGAAAAACGTGCTATCGATCATGATGCAGAGCTTCGCTTCGATGGGGGTGGTCACCATCATCTGGGTCTTCGGCGGGTTCAGCCTGGCATTTGGCCACGATATAGGTGGTTTGATCGGCGATTTGCGCTATTTTGCGCTCAACGGGGTCGGGGTCACCCCAGGGATCGTTGCTGGAAAGGTCCAATCGATCCCCTTCCTGGCTTATTTTGCCCTTCAGGAGATGTTCGCCGTGA
>JAJYJF010000322.1 GCA_021796375.1 Chloroflexota bacterium
GGTCCTGCAGGTCATCCTGGAGGTTGTGGAGCACGATCGGATCCAGCCAGACCACCTCCGCCCCGGCGTAGAGCGCAGCGGACTGCGCCGTGCAACTGCTGCAGGGTGGGGGCGCGCCGGGACGGGCGCGGTCCGTCCCCAGGACGCAGGGGACCATCGCCGAGCGGCAGACCGCGTGGATGACCGGGATGCCTCCCAGCCGCAGCGACCAGGCGGCGAGCAGCGAGTAGGCGGCGTTGAGGCTCACCCCGGCCAGCCGCGTGGAGGCGTTGAAAAAGACTACCGGCTTCAGCTCGCCCTGCGGGGTCAGGCTGGGGGGCGGCGCGTGGTGCGCCACCTCGCCGGCCAGCTCCCGAATCCGGCGGTCATTTTGCCTGTGCGCCCACTCGCGGCGCAGCTTCCGGGGAATGCGCTCCAGCATCAGTTCTGCACGCGCCTCAGCTTTTTTAGGGATGGCTGCTCGCTGGCGTACACCTGCTTGACGCCGTCGCCGAGCGATTGCTCCGTCACGCGGGTGTATTTCACCAGGCGCTCGAAGCCGCCCGGCTCGACCGATGCCGCCTGGTCGCCTCCCCACAGGGCGCGGTCCAGGGTGATGTGCCGCTCGATCAGGCTGGCGCCCAGGGCAACCGCCACCACCGAGGGGATCAGCCCGACCTCGTGGCCCGAATAGCCGATCGGGCAGGGGAAGTTGTCGCGCAGGGTCTGGATCATGCGCAGGTTCAGCTCGTCCGGGTCGCAGGGGTAGGTGCTGGTGGCGTGGGTGATGAGCAGGTTATCCGTGCCCAGCACGTCGACCGCGGCGCAGATCTGCTCCATGGTAGACATCCCCGTGGAGAGGATCGCCGGGCGGCCCGTGGCGCGTATGTGGCGCAGCAGCGCGTGATCGGTGAGCGAAGCGGACGGGATCTTGTGGCAGGCCGGCTGGTACTGCTCGAGGAAGTCCACCGAGGGCTCGTCCCAGGCAGAGGCAAACCAGGCGATCCCGTGGGTGCGGCAGAAGCGGTCGATCTCGTCGTATTCGGCCCGCCCGAACTCGACCTTGTGGCGGTACTCCAGGTAGGTGATGTATCCCCAGGGGGTGTCGCGCATCTGCGAGCGCTGCTCCGGGGGCACGCACAGCTCGGGGGTGCGCTTCTGGAATTTCACCGCGTCGACCCCGGCGTGGATGGCGGCTTCGATCATCTGCTTGGCCATCTCGATATCGCCGTTGTGGTTGATGCCGATCTCGGCTACCAGGTAGGTCGGGTGACCGTCGCCGATTTTTCGGCCTCCAATTTCAATCTCTCGCGTCATGGTTAGCCTTTCTGTGAGAATTCTTCCAACAGCAGGTCGCACAGCTCGCGGACCGCTCCGTGCCCTCCCGCGCGGCTGAGGACGAAGTCCGCCTCGTGCAGCGCCTCCGGGAGCGCATCCGCCGGGGCCGCCGCCCAGCCCACGATCGGGAAGCAGGGCACATCGTTGATGTCGTTTCCGATATAAATCGCATGCTCCGGCAAAATACCGCGCTCTTCGAGCGCTCGCTTGAGGACAGCCGGCTTGTCGTCGATGCCCTGGTAGCAGGGCACGCCGATCTTCTTGCAGCGCGCGGAAACCACCGGGTTGACCTCCTTGGAAATCACCAGCTGCTGGATCCCGGTGCGTTCGCGCAGCAGGCGCAGCCCCAGGGCGTCGCTGCGATTGGCAGCCACCATTTCCCGCCCATCCTGGTCGACCCAGACGCGGTTGTCGGTCAGCACGCCGTCGAAATCCATCACCAGCAGGTCGACGCGCCGGGGCATCGGGCGGGGGCGCCTGCCGGGGAAGACCATGTCCAGCCCGGCCTGGCGCACGAGGTATTCCGCCCGGCGCCAATCGTTCAGGTTGTCGATATCCACGGTGAATACGGGGTCTACCAGGAGCGGCAGGATCACGTCTCCGCTCATCGAGTGCTTCTGCAAGATCGCCGCCGGGCGAACCGCGTCGATATGCCCGGTCTGCCAGTAGACCGGTGGGAGGACCTGGCGGGGCGCATTGTACGGCTCGGCGATCCCTTCCACCTGCAGCAGCGGGTGCATGCACCCCTCCGCTCCGATGCGCCACATCTTGTGCGGGTTCTGCCCCGCGGGGACCACGCCGCGCACCGAATCGGCCTCGGGATGGTCGAGCAGCATCCGCACCGCCGTATCGACCATCCCCGCCGGGCGAACCGGAGAGGTCGGGCGGAGCTGGACGAGGACCTGCGGGTGGTAGCCTTCGTGCTCGGCCAGCCAACCCAGGGCGTGCTCGAAAACCGGCAGGTCCAGGGTGTTATCCTGAGCGAGCTCGGCCGGGCGCAGGAAAGGCACCTCCGCGCCGAAATCCCGCGCGACCCCGGCGATCTCCTCATCGTCAGTCGAGACGATCGTGCGCGTCACCAGCCCGGACTGCAGGCCGGCGGCGATGCTGTAGGCGATGAGCGGCGCCCCCGCGAAGCTGCGGATATTCTTGCGCGGGATGCCTTTCGATCCCCCGCGCGCCGGGATGACCGCCAGAACCTCCGCCGGGGCTACCATGCCGTCCAGCCCCCATCGACCACCAGGTTCGCCCCGGTGCTGTAGCTGGACGCCTCAGAGGCGAGGAAGAGGATAGCGCCGTTCATTTCGTCTTTGTTGGCCATGCGCCCGAGCACCGTGCGGGCGGAATATTCCTGGTTGAACACTTCGTCGTGGTCGTTGTAGACCCCGCCCGGGGTCAATGAGTTGACGCGGATGTTTTTGCCGGCGTAGTAGGTGGCCAGGTAGCGGGTGAGGCCGAGGATGCCGGCCTTGGTGACGGAATAGAACACCGGCTTGTACGACTGCTGCTCCTGGCCGGGCCGGCGGTAAATGCGCTGGTCCGGTCCGACCAGGCCGTAGGTGGAGCAGATATTGATGATGGACCCGCTGCCCTGGCGGAGCATCTCGCGCGCAGCCGCCTGGCAGCACAGGAAAGTCCCGGTGAGGTTGACCGTCAGTGCCTGGTTCCAGGCTTCGAGGGGATAGGTTTCGAAGGCGTTGGCGCCCTGGGAGCCGATATGCTCCTGGTCGAACTTGGGGTCCATCGCGGCGCTGTTGACGAGGATATCCAGCCGGTGGAAGAGCTTCACCGCCTGTTCCGCCATCGCGCGCACCGAGTCCGGCTGGGTGATATCCACGCCGAACCCCGCCGCGCGGTAGCCGGCCTTCACCAGCTCCTCCGCCCGCGCGCGGGCGCGCTCGCCGTCGATATCCGCCACCAGCACGCTCGCCCCGGCTTCGGCGAGCGTTTTGCAGAACTGGCTGCCGAGCAGCCCGATCCCGCCGGTGACCACCGCGGTTTTGCCAGTCAGATCAAATTTTTGTTGAATGGTTGTCATGGATCCATCCAGTGATAGAGGGGAAAGCCCCGATTTGTTGGGATCTCGCTCCCGAAGCTGCTCGCCAGACCAACGGTCAGCGTGGGTGACCGCCTCCTCAAGGAGCCAGATAATAATAAATGGCGCCGTCGCTGCCGCTGTAAGCCCG
>JAJYJF010000323.1 GCA_021796375.1 Chloroflexota bacterium
ATGGATTGGCCCATATGGATACCCCCTCCTGTTGTGACAATCCAACGGAATCTGGCTATTTAATTTGTTCTATCGGAATGATCCCCGCACCCTCCGCATTGCCTGTTTCCAATTCCTCGGGGCGGCGTGAGAAGGCTCGCTCGGTGGCTTCTCACCGGTGAAATAAATACGCTGATGAGATCGATGAACGCGCAGCTATAAAATTTCCCACCTATGATAATGATAGGTCGAAACGACCGGCATGTCAAGCGTGATTCGGGGCGGGTCTAAAATTCTTGGCCAATTTCTCTTTCCGGCTGTAGGGGCGGTTCGCGAACCGCCCATCCCGGATGCGCCAGGATCGTTTCCCACAGAAGTGGATGCTGTCGGCGAAATCCTGCGATGGACCTAACCCCCGGCCCCTTCCCTAACCCCGGAACAGAACATCCGGGGCGCTGCGCGAGGGAAGGGGAGAAATCCAGTCCTCCCCCTTCCCTGCCCGCAGGGCCTCCGAGCGTTTTTTGGCGACGGGTCAGGGAAGGGGGTTGGGTCCAACGGGCGAATCCAGGTCCATCTATCTCTGACGAGGTTCGCTAACCGGATCAAGTGAAATGCACCCTTAGGGCGGGGTCTCAAATTCCTGGCGGCGAGTCTCTGAGCCGGCGGCGGGGGTAGAATCAGGCCAACCAACGCGAAAACTCCCGGCGAAAAAAGCTTCCCCGGACCGGGATGTCGAAACCGTAACCGGTCTGCCACAGCCCGGTAACAGCCGGCTGCTATTCTCAACCAGGAGCTATCCGTACATTTTGGCGCGGGATTCCCCGCAACGCCGGAGGAAAAATCCGCATGAGAAAAAACTGGACAGGCCTTTCTCTTACCCGCCGTCTCCGGGCCCCGATCTTCGCCGGCCCGATCCCCGATTTCGGTGAGGGAGATCTCCGATGCGATCTCTAAAATATATCCTCTGCGCGAGCTGGATCTGCGCCTGGCTCTCGGGCTGCGCGCTGCTCCCAACAGCCCCGAAAGCCTCGACCCCTTCCGCGCCAGAACCCACCCGGACAGCGGTTCGGACCACAGCCGAGCCTCCCCCCACCGCCACCCCGCTGCCGGAACCCCAGCCCGCCCCCACCCGCACTCCCACCGGGGCCTGGATCCGCCTGACCCCGGCATCCGGCACCCCAGGGACGGCCGTCGAAGTCGACGGCTACTTCCCCGACGCGCCTGAAGCCAAGATCCAGAACGACGGCCCCCTGACCCACGCGGATGCCTGCTGGGGCGGCTGCCAGACCGGCTTGCGGGAGGCCGCCCTGGCTGTGACCTGGTCGGCCCGCGACCCGGGGCATTTCAGCCTGCAAATTGCCGTCCCCTCCGCCCCCTGGCTGGCCGCGGATGGCCTGCACCCGCTAACCCCTGGGGATTACCCGGTCGAAGTTCTGTTCCAGCTCGGCTGCGTACCTTCGGCGGCATCCGGGAAGACCTGCTCGACCGCAACCGCGGCCGGCGCCGCCTTCCACCTGGAGCAGGGGTACCGCGGGCCGGAATGCCAGAGCGGGTCTTGCGGCCAGCTCGAGCTCGCCCCCGCCCAGGCAGCCCCGGGCGAGACGGTGCGGGTGACCGGCTTTGCGCCGCTCCTGGAGCTCATCGTCCAGCCTTTCGGCTATGACCTGGCGATCGAGACGAAACCGGCCGCCGTCTCATCCGCGGATCTCATCTACCTGGGACCCATCCAACAGGCGCTGGATGGCAGCCTGACCGCGTCTTTCCAGGCGCCGCAGCAAGCCGGCGGCGCGCCCCTGGCCCCGGGGACCTACATCCTGGCCCTGGAAGCCATGGGGCTGCCGACGACCGCCTCGCAAGCCAAGGGGGCGCCACCGAAAAAAGGCAGCCCGCCGCTCCTGGTGGCCCCGACCCCCTTCACCCTCCTCCCCGCACCCGCCTGGACGGCGCGCCAGCGCGGAGCGCCGCTCTGGATCCAGCCCAGCAGCGGCATCTTTGGGCAGGGGGTTGCGGTCGATCCGGCTCACCCCGAGCGGATCGCCGCCTGCCGGGCGGGATCCATCCAGCTCAGCCAGGACGGCGGGCAGACCTGGGCTTCTATCCCCATCCGCGCCGTCCAGAACCTGGCGCTGCCCGGCGACCTGGAGATTGACCCTTCCCAATCCACCTGCCAGTCGGTCACCCTGGATTCAAATCATCCGGACAGTTTCTATGCCGTTTTTGGGGCTTTCAGCAGACAGTGGGGCGCGCCGCCGGTATACTACCTGGGTTTTTTCACCCCCGATCGCGGCAAAACCTGGCAGCTTGCCCCGGTCACGCAGGCGATCACCCAACCCACGATGACAGCCGGGACTTTTGGCGGTTTCTCTGTCTCCGGAGATGCCGTCCAGGCCCTGTATTTCGATACGACCGGCAATGACCCGGCGAACCCTCCCCCCTTGCGGGTCAAGCAGACGAAGGACGGCGGCCTGACCTGGACCCAGGCCTCGCTGGCTTGCCCTGAGTCCGGACCGTGCCTGCGCTGGGGACCGGCGCCCTCCGAGGTCGCCGGAATGGGTTCCGGCCTGCCCCAGGACGTAAAAGCCTCCTTCGATCAGGGCCGGGATTGGGTGGATACCGGCCAGTCCGCCGAGCTGCGCATGGACGGCCCGCACCAGCTGGCTGCTCTTTCCCAGAGCGAAGCCCTGCTCATCTCCGGCAGCGCAAGCTATCCGCTGCTCTACACGCCCGATTCCGGCAAGACCTGGCAGGCGCTGGGACTGCCGCAGCTGCCCGGCGCCAGCTCCGGGTGGGGCTACAACGGTTTCTACGGCCTTCAAATCTTGCCCGGCGGCAGCCTGCTGGCGCTAAACCAGGATACGGGCGTCTGGTGGGCGCTCCCGCCCGCCGCCGCCGGTTGGTGCGCCACCCGCGCCGTCGCTCCCGGAAAGTTCCCCACCCCGCTGAACTTTGCGGGCGGGCGGGTCTGGTGGCTGGACCCGACGACCGGTCAGCCCGCGAGCGCGCCCGCCAGCCAGTTCGCCTGCCAGCCCTGATCGGGGTGGCAGCCTCGTGGCTACCGCGGGAGCCGTGCCAGGCTCCTTGCGTCCTCGCGCCAGCCATCCCCCGCGGGCCGAGGCGGCCGCCCTGCGGGAGGCCAGCCGCAGCCGGGCGCATTTCACTTCCGTGGGAAACAATCCTGGCGCATCGGTAGGGGCGGTTCGCGAACCGCCCTGCTTGCTGCTCGCAGCCGCTAGGCCGCCCGGACCGGCTGATCCGCTAGCGAAATCGCCCGCGCAGCAGGAGCAGGCCGCCCGCCGCCAGGACGACCAGGGCGCCCCCGGCCAGCCAGGGCCAGCCCGCAAAAACAGGGCTCCCCGGCTCCGCGGGGGCCGGCGGGGAGAAGCGGATCGCCCTGGCCCGGGCTGCGTCCAGCGGCTGCGGGCCGTAGGCCACGCCGTTGGCGCGCAGCAGGAAGGCCGTCAGCTGCCAGTACTGCGCGTCGCTGAGGCTGCCCGGCGCCTGGTACGGCATCCAGGTATGGA
>JAJYJF010000005.1:0-3232 GCA_021796375.1 Chloroflexota bacterium
GAGAAGAGGATGGTTCACTGGCTGCTTAATACCCCCACCGTTGGTTCGATCTTCACTATTCTCCTGTGCGGATCGGTCCTTCTCGCCTACTACGGTGTGCTTCGCTGGATCCTGACGGCGCCGGACGATCCTGAATCCGGCGGTGAAACTATGTCCGGGGACGAGAGCAGATGAATCGACGGGCCGCGATCCCATTCCTGGCAGTTCTCGCGGTGACAGCGCTGGCCGCTGCATCGGTCATCCTGGCATCTTCCAACGCGCCTTCGGCGAGTCCCGCTCCAGACCTGGCGCTCACCAGCGGTTCTTCCCTCCCCACCGGGAACTACTGTGTTTCGTGCCACCTGGCGGATGACCCGCGGCTGGCCTCGGTTACCGGCTGGAGCGGCGGCATCGAGCGCGAAGTTAACAGCCCCTGCCCGGCGGCCACCGCCATCCACGCGCAGCTGTACTATACCGAGCGAATGCTGCTGATGATCGACCGGGCGGAGCACTCCATCGGAGCGCTTTCCGCTAAAAATCAAGCCCTGCTGGCGAACGACACCCAGCTGTACAACCGCCTGCTGGACGAGCCGGTCACCAGCGCCGCCGCGTTTACCGCGACAGCCCAGACGGCTCGCTACCGGCTGGAAAAAATCTACACCGTCCTGACCCAAATGAGTGACGTGAAGAAACAGCATTGGGTGCTGTTCTGGGCCGGGGTGGTGACCCTCATCGTGCTCGGGTCGCTGCTCTGGGGGCTGGCCAACACGCGGGCTGCCGGTCGTGAAGCGGCCAGCGGGCCGCGCTCGCCGCTGGGGACCGCCCTCGCGCTCCTGCTCGTCCTGGCGATCTTCAGCCTGCCAATCCTGCGCGTCCCGGCGGCCGAGGGGACTGCCCAGACCGCGGAGCAGCAGGAAGCGCAGGCGGCCCTGGATGCGGCCAACCGGGCAGCGAGCGCTGCCGACAATGCCCAGGCGCGGATCTGGATGCTGGCGGGCTTCGGGGCAAGCTGGTCCGCGAGGGATCCGGCTCAGGCGCAGGCGGCGTTCAGCGCGGCGCTGGCGTCCATCCAGCAGGCGGAAGCCAACGGACCCGTCCTGTGGGGGAAGGCGCTGGGAGCGGAGGAAGCCGCGGGAGGCGCCGCGATCGACGTCCAGAAAGCTGATCTCGCGGCCGCGAGCATCGACGCGGCCCGCACCCGTGCCTGGAGCGTCCCCCTCGCCGCCGTCGACTGGCTGAAAGTCGATCCGGCTCAGGCGAAGGCTCTCCTCCAGGCGGAGACCAGATCGCTCCTCCCCCAGAGGGGGATCTACCGCGACATGCAGCTGCGCGGGGTCGCGCTGGCCTGGGCCCGGATCGACCCGGCGCAGGCGGGTCCCGCGGCGGGGATGATCCAGGACGCGGCGCTGCGCGCGTGGACGCTGCGCGAGGCAGCGCAACTCCTGAAAGATCCCAGTCTCTACCAGCAGGCCGCTGAAGCGGCGCGGCAGGTCCCCGACCCGGTGCAGCGGGCGCGGGCGCTCCGCGAGCTGGCCGCCGCCTCCGGGGACCCGGGCCTCTTCCGGGAGGCGCGCGCCGCCTTGCAGGGCGCCCGCGGCGCGCCGCTGGCCTACGCCCTGAGCGACCTGGCGGCCGCCTCAGGGGATGCCGCCCTCGTGGCGCAGATCGATCCGGCTTATCCGGATGCTCGCGCGGCGGCGCTCTCCGGCCTGGGCCAGTACCCGGCAGCCTGGGATGCCGCCGCGGCGATCGCCGACCCCTACGAGCGCGCGCGCGCCCAGGCCTCGATCGCGGGGAAGTGGGGGGACGCCGGCGCGGCGATGAAGATCCAGGTCCCCCTCTACCGCGACCTGGCGCTGCGCGACATCCTCCGCCAGAACGGCGATGCGGCGCTGGCAGGCGCCATCCAATCCCCTTATACCCGCGTCCAGGCGTTTACCGCGCTGGGTGAATTCTCCCAGGCTGCGCGGGAGGGGGGTAAGTTAGGCGACTCGTACCCGCTGGTCGGGCTGGTCGCCGGCCTGGCGAAAGGGGATCCGCAGGCAGCCAGCTCGCTGGCTGGCGCCATCACCAGCCCGGCCGACAAGGCGGCGGCGCTGCGAGTGATCGCCGCGGCGACGGGGGACCCGGCGCTCTTCAAGCGGGCGCTGGATACCGCGCTGGCCGCGCGCGTCTCCGGAGACGCGCTCTCGCCGGCCCGAGCTTCGCTGGACCTGGCGAACGCTTTTTGGCAGATCAACCCGGGAGAAGCCGGATCGGCGCTGCGCCAGGCGGTCGAAGCCGCGCTGCGTATTTCGGTCCAGTGACCTCCAGGCAGCTCGGAAAGGAGATGAAAGCCCAATGAGCATCGTTCTCGTCACCCGCATCTTCGCCCTGGTCGGAATCGGGATTGGCATCCTGGGGATCCTGTTCCGGTTGGGCAGCATCATGAACCGCCCCTTCAAGCAGGATCTGGCGCGGGCGCAGGGGTCCTCCACGCGCGGCGTCCTCTACGCGTTTACCCTTGGCATGGCACCCTGGGAGAAAGAATCCACCGCGATTCACTGGATCGCCTACCTGCGGGGGATTCTCTTCCACGTTGGAATTTTCCTGGCCGCCGCCGTCCTGATTGCCAGCCCCTGGCTGAACCTGCTGCCCGGGTGGATCACCTGGACGGCCGCGGTCATTACCGGGGCCAGCGCGCTGCTTGACCTGGCGGGCATTTTCATGCGCCTGCGGGATCCCAACCTTCGCGTCCTCAGCCTGCCGGACGATTTCGCGGCGATTTTGATCACCTCCGCGTTTACCGGGCTGGCGTGCGCCACGCTGATCTGGCCGGCTATTTTGCCCGCTTTTTACGTATTGACTGGCCTGATGGCCGCCTACATCCCTTTCAGCAAAATCCGCCACTGCGTCTACTTCTTTTATGCAAAATTCTTCTTCGGAATGGGGTACGGACACCGGGGTGTAATCGGCCAGCCTGAAGGAAAGTACGCGGAATAAGGTGCAGCATGTTCAAAGATAAATTCAACGACGAGCGCTACCAGCTCACGGATGAAAAAGCGGCCCGAGCAATCGAAGTATTTCGCCAGCGTCTCAACCGCCAGCTGGTCGCTTCGCTGGAGGTTTGCGCGCACTGCGGGATCTGCGCTGAATCCTGCCATTACTACGTTTCGAATCCGAAGCCCGAACACGTCCCGGCCTACCGCGCCGAGCAGCTGCGCAAAGTCTACCGCAAACTGTTCGATCCGGTTGGGAAAGCGGCGCCCCGCTG
>JAJYJF010000005.1:3242-17435 GCA_021796375.1 Chloroflexota bacterium
GCGGAGCAGCTCGTCATGACCGCCTTCGGCTCGTGCACCATGTGCGGGCGGTGCGTGATCAACTGCCCGATGGGGGTGGACACGCGCCAGATCGTACGGACGGCGCGCAGCATGCTGACGGCGATCGATATGACGCCCGAGGGCCTCAAGGCCACCGTCAACGCGCACCTCGAGTCTGGCAACAATATGAGCGTGTCCCGGGAGGATTACCTGGACACCGTCCAATGGATGGAAGAGGAGCTGCAAAATGAGGTCAAGGACCCCGGGGCTGTCATCCCGATCGACAAGCAGCACGCCCGGGTCCTCTACACCTTTAATCCGCGCGAGGTAAAGTACTTCCCGCACCTCATCCAGGCCGCAGCCAAGATCTTCAACGCGGCGGGTGAAGACTGGACGCTCAGCACCGAAAGCTGGGATGTGACCAACTACGCCCTGTTCTCCGGGGACGACGACGCCGCGCGCCGGATCGCCGCGAACCTGGAGGCAGCCGCCAACCACCTGGGCGTCCAGGTGCTGGTGATGGCCGAGTGCGGGCACGGGTTTCGCTCCCAGCGCTGGGAGGCTGAAAACTGGCTGGGCCGCAGCTATCCGTTTAAGGTCATCAGTTTCGTCGAGCTGCAGGCGCAGTACATCCAGGAGGGGCGCATCCATCTGGACCCGGCGCGGAACACCAAACGGGTCACCTACCACGATCCGTGCAACCAGGTGCGCAACGGTGGCATCGTCGAGGAGCCCCGCTACGTCCTGCGCCATGCGGTCATGGACTTCGCGGAGATGGAGCCGCATGGGATCGAAAACTACTGCTGCGGGGGCGGCGGCGGGATGCTCTCGATGACCGAGTTCGCCGGCGAGCGCAAAGCCGCCGGGAAAGTGAAAGCGGATCAGGTGCTCGCCACGGGCGCCGAGATCCTGGCCACCTCGTGTCACAACTGCCTGGACCAGCTGGACGAAATCAAGCGCTTCTACAAGCTCAAGGTGAAGATCCAGAACCTGAGCGAGCTCGTGGCAAACGCCATCGTCTGGCCTGAAAAGCCGTAGAAACAGCGGGGTATTTCCCGGGTTTCAATCGCTGCGTGAATGGAGACTGCCGTGTTATCAAACGAGGATTATGCTGGCAAGCAAGTTCTGGTCGTTGCAACCTTCGGCGTAAAAAATCCCGAGCGCTGTCCGGCTCCCTTTATGTTTGCCGGGGAAGCCGTCAAAGCCGGCGCGGAGGCTGGAATCTGTTTCGTGCTGCAGGCGCCGCAGCTGCTCAAGCGCGGTGCCGCCGAGGGCCTGCGCGGGAAGGAAGGCGGGCGTACCATTCGGGAGTTTATCGACGAGGCCCTCGCCCTGGGCGTGAAGTTCTACGTCTGCGATGCTGCATTAATGTTGTGCGAAATGACCCCTGAGGATTTGATCGAGGAAGTCGATGAGCTGGTAGGGCCCAGCTTCCTGGTCAAACAAGGGCTGAAGTCGGACCTGGTCCTTACTTTCTAAACATCACGGAATTGGAGACGGGATTATGTACATAATCACCATCGATCTGGATAAGTGCGAGGGCTGCGGCGACTGCATCGAGAACTGCCCGGTAGACCTCTTCAAGCTCGTCGAGGAGGACGGGAAAAAGTACGCCGAATATATCGGCGGCACGGACGATTGCATCGGCTGCATGTCGTGCGATACGTGCGAAGAGGGCGCCGTGACGGTGGAGGAGATGTAGAAGGAGCGGGGGCGGCTGGTCTCCAGCCGCGAGCCCCGGAGTCTCGCTATGGCAGAAGAAACGTATTGTCTGGCTCGCCTGGTCATCGCCGCGCCGCAGGGACGCAGTGGAAAAACTACCCTGACCCTGGGGTTGTGCGCGGCGTTCCGGGCGCGCGGGCTGGCCGTTCAGCCTTTTAAAAAAGGTCCGGATTATATCGACCCCTCCTGGCTCAGCGAGGCGGCGGGGCGCGCCTGCCGCTCGCTCGACCCGTTTTTCTACGACCGTCCCGGGGCATTGCGGGGGGCATTCGCGCGCGCGGCGCAGGGCGCGGAGCTCAGCCTGATCGAGGGCAACCACGGCCTGTTCGACTCCTTCGACGAGGATGGGCTGGGCAGCACCGCGGCAGTGGCCCGCGAGCTCGCTGCGCCGGTGCTGCTGGTGGTCAACGCGGCGCGCACCGGCCGGAGCGTGGCGGCGATCGTGTACGGCTGCCAGATTTTCGAGCCCGGCACGCCCATCGCGGGCGTGGTGCTCAACCAGGTGGCGCAGAGCCGGCATGAATCCCGGCTCCGCCAGGCAATTGAAAGCCGCTGCGGCATCCCGGTGATCGGCGCCCTCCCGCGCGACGACGAGCTGGCCATCCCGGACCGCCACCTGGGATTGATCCCGCGCGCCGAAGGGGAGGCACTCCTCCCCGCCGTCTCCGCCTGCCGGCGGGCGGTAGAGCGCTATCTGGACCTGGAGGCGGTCCTCCGGATTGCCCGCTCGGCGCCGCTGCTGGAAACGGCCCTGGAGCCGCCCCTCGCGGACCCGCCCGCCGGTGCGATGCGCCCGCGGATCGGCATTTTCCGGGATCGGACTTTCACCTTCTACTACCCGGAGAACCTGGAGGCTCTCGAGGCTGCCGGGGCGGAGCTGGTTTTCATCGATGCCCTGTCCGATCCGGCGCTCCCCGGCGTGGATGGGCTGTATATCGGCGGGGGGTTTCCGGAAATATACATGCAGGAGCTGTCTGCCAATGGGAGCATGCGCCGGTCCGTCCGGCGGGCCGCGGAAGAAGGCCTGCCAATTTATGCGGAGTGCGGCGGGATGATGTATCTCTCGCGGCGCATTCTGTGGGGCGAGCGCTCCGCGGAGATGGCCGGGGTGCTCCCCTGCGCGATCGAAATGACCGCCCGCCCCCAGGGACACGGCTACGTGATTGCCAGCGTGGACCGGGAGAATCCGTTCTTCCCGCCGGGGACGGCTTTGCGCGGGCACGAGTTCCACAACTCGCGAGTCATCCCCGATCCGGGTGCGCGAGAGGCTCTGGACGGCGGCAGCCCCGCCTCCGCCGGCCCCGCGAGCTGGCAGCCGCTGGAAACGGCCTACCACCTGGCGCGGGGGAGCGGGCTGGGGGGAGGGCGGGATGGGATCGTGGTAAAGAACGTGCTCGCCTCTTACACTCACCTCCACGCGGGTGGCGCGGAGGGCTGGGCGAAGGCCCTGGTGGAGCGGGCCCGCCGCTTCCAGGATATCCGTCCCATCCGGGAGGGGCAGCTGTGAACGAGAGCGGCCTGCAGCAGCCCGGACCCCGCGCCCTCCCGATTCTGATGGTGGGCCTCAACCACCGGGCCGCGCCGGTAGAGGTCCGCGAGCGGGTTGCGTTCGGTCCGGAACGCCTCCCGGAGGCGCTGCGCGAGCTGACCGGCGGCGGCGAGAGCGGCGGGGGAGAGATCCGGGGCGCGGTGCTCCTCTCCACCTGCAACCGCACGGAGATCTACACCTGTCTCACCGGCGCCGAGCTATCCCTCCAGGCGGATCCGCCGGCAGGCGAGGGGGCGGAGGGGACCTCACCCGCCGGCGGCGCGCGGGAACGCTTCGCGGCCGTGGAAACCAGACTGCTTGCATTCCTCGCCCGGCAGGCGGGCCTTTCCGGCGAGGAGCTACGCCGGATGACCTGCATCCTGCGGGGGAGCGAGGCAGTCCACCACCTGATGGAGGTCGCAGCCGGGCTGGATTCGCTGGTGTTTGGCGAGAACGAAATTCTCGGGCAGGTGCGAGCGGCCTCGGAAGCCGCCCGGTCCGCGGGAGCGGACGGCCCGCTGCTGGCGGCGCTGTTCCGGTATGCGGTTCACGCCGGCAAGCGCGCCCGCAGCGAAACGGAGATCGGCTTGGCGAAGGTCTCGATCGCAAATCTGGTGGTGGAGCTGGCGGAGCAGAGCTTTGGCTCGCTGAAAGACCGGACCGCCTTGCTGGTCGGAGCCGGGAAGATCAGCGCGATCACGGCGCGCGCCCTGGTCGGAGCCGGCCTGCGCTGCGTGATGGTCGCCAACCGCACTTACGAACGAGCCCAGCGCCTGGCGCAAAGCCTGAACGGGACCGCGGTGCATTTTGACGCGCTGGATGAAGTTTTGCCCGGCGCCGATATCGTGATCTGCTCGACCGGCGCGCCGCATACCGTCTTGCACGCGGCGACAGTGGCAAAAGCCCAGCTGGCGAGCGCCGGACGCCCGTTGGTGATCGCCGACCTGGCTGTGCCGCGGGATGTGGACCCGCAGGTCGTTTCGATCCCCGGCGTCCGTCTGACCAACATCGACGACCTGGGAACCCTGGCGAAGACCGGCCATCCGGGCACCGCCTCGGCCTGCCGGGCAGTTGAGGAAATCCTGCTCCAGGAAGAGGAAGATTTTTACAGCTGGTACGATGCCCGCCGCAGCGCTGGCGTGCTCCAGGCCTTGTTTCAAAAGGCGGAAACGATCTGCGCGGCTGAAGTGGAGCAAACCCTGCAGCGCTTGGGCCCGCTGACCCCCCATCAAACCCGCCTGGTGCGGGCGTTGGGTAAATCCATCGCAGGCAAACTGCTCCACGAACCGGCAGTCTGCCTGCGAGAGCTGCCCCCGGATCAGGATCCGTCCGCGTTCATCGAGGTGGTCCAGGATCTATACAATCTCCGCTGAGCAAACCCGCCGGGACCCGGTTGGGGGAGCTTTACTGGATGAGATCCGGTTCCACCAGATGCTTCTGAGCAGCGATACGAATCAGTTCGACGGTGTTGCGCACGCCGAACTTCGCCATCACGTTGGTGCGGTGAACGGAAACCGTCTTGGGGTTGATCCCAAGCTCCAGGGCGATCTCTTTGTTGGATTTCCCTTCCATCGTCAAGCGCAGTACCTGGGCTTCTCTATCGGTGAGATGCTGCTCCTCATTCCGCTGGGGATAGCCCCCCTGCTGGTACTCCTCCAGGACTTCTTCGAGCACGTTGCCCGGCAGGTAGCTGCCCTGCTTGAAGACCTGGCGGATCGCGTTCAGCACTTCACGCCTTCCAGAGCGCTTCAGGACGTAGCCCACCGCCCCAGCCCGCAGCGCGGTCAGGATATGCTCGCGGTTGTCGTGCTGGGTCAATATCAGCACTTTGACCTGCGGGTAATTTGATTTAATGAAACGCGTGGCCTCCAGCCCGTTCTGCCTGGGCATCGAGAGATCCATGAGGACGATGTCGGGGCGCAGTTCTTTCACCCTCTCAACCGCCTTCATCCCATCCTCGGCCTCGCCGACGACGAGGATATCTTCCTGGCTCTCTAAGATGGATCGGATCCCATCGCGCAGAATGGCGTGATCATCCGCTATAAGCACCCGGATCATGGGCAAGAATCCTTTCTTGGATCGGGACCTGGATGTGGATGTGGGTTCCATTTCCCGGAGAAGTGAAAATATCCATGGTGCCGCCCAGCAGTTCGATACGCTCTTGCATCCCAAGGATCCCCAGCCCGGCCATGTTTTCGGCTTGAGATGTGTCGATCCACTCGGATTCCCGGCTGGCTGCCTGGCTGATCTCGGCCAGATCGAAACCTACGCCGTTATCCACCACGTCTACCGTGACGATGCTCTCGCTCAGCTCCAGGTTGATCTCGACGTTATGGGCGGCTGCGTGACGCGCGATGTTATTGATCGCCTCCTGGACCACCCGATAGAGCGCCATCTCCATTTCGGGGGATAGGCGCTGAAAATCAGCCTCGCCATCCAGGGATCTCTCCTCTCCCAGGGCAACCACGGTCACCCGCGTGCCCTTGGATTTGAGGCGGGTATTAGCCAGCCAGCGCACTGCCGCGATGAGTCCGAGCTGATCCAGCATCGACGGGCGCAGATCGTAGATGAGCTTGTGAATGTTATCCAGCGTGCTCTGGGTCAGGGTGCAGATATGCTGCAAGCTTTCCTGGATGGCCGGCTGCTCGTCGGTCTCCAGCCCGCCTTCCGCGTCATAGAGGAGGGCGGTGAGCGACTGGCTGACCTGATCGTGCAGCTCGCGGGCGATGCGCTTGCGTTCGTCCTCCTGAGCGGCCAGCACTTTTTTGAACAGACCGCTCCGCACCCGCTCCTTGCGCTGCAGCTCGGCGTAGAGACGCGCGTTTTCAACAGCGATCGCGATCTGGTTGCCGATGGCGGTGAGCAGCTTCTGCGCCTCCTCTTCGAAGCGCTGGTCGCCCCGGCTGCCCACGCAAAGGCTGCCCAGCACGCGGCCTTTGGTCATCAAAGGCACGTGGATGATGGCCAGGATGTGCTCCTGCTGCAGCGAGATAGCCCCCTGGGTGTGGTAGGGGGTGATATCTGGCACCACGACCGGTTTCTCTCTTTCGACCACGCCGCCGCAAGAACTGTCCAGCAAACCCACCTTCTGCGCGATGCGCGCCGCATTTTCGGAGAGCCCGCGGTAGGTCATCAGCTCCAGCTGAGCATTTGATGGGCTGCTGAGATAAATTGCGACCATATCGATGCCATCCAGCTGGCAGACTTCATCGACCGCCCGGTTCAATATATCGTCTAGATTCAGCGATTGGTTGACGGTCAGCGCCACCGTATTCAAGACCGAAAGCTGCTGGGTGCGGGCCTGCACGCGCGTATCGAGCTCGCGGTTCCACAAACGGATTTCTTCCATGGATCGGTTCAGCTGCCGGCACATGGTGATAAATGCGTTGGAGAGGATACCGATTTCATCGCGGCGGGCAATCTTTTTCGCCAATGAGGCGGAAAGATTGCACTCCACCGTTTCGATGGTGGCGCTGTCAAACTGCACCTCCCCGACCTGGCGGGCCGCGTCGGTGAGCATCTGCAGCGGCCTGATGACGCTCCGGGTGGTGATGTAGACCAGAATCCCCGCGCCCAGCAGGGTCAGGATCCCCAGCGCCAGGGCCTGGATCGCTACCTGGCGGATGGGAGCGTACAATTCCTGCGGGTCGTGCCAGAACACCACCCCCCACGGGGCATTCACCAGCGGGGAGTATACGATCACCGTGCCGGTGTTGGTGTCGGTTATCTGCTTCACGGTGCAGCCCGGGCAATTCACCGCCGCAGGCGATCCGCCCGCGAACAACCGGTTGGTAATCTCGCGCATCGCTTCGGACGAGAGGGTCCGTTCGGGATGCGAGCTGACCAGAATTTGCCCGTGCTGGTCCACAACCTGGAACGTCCCGAGGCTCCCCAGGCCTGACGGGCTGTCCGTGGGGAAAATGCTTGGGCTGCTGAGATCCAGCACCACAGCCAGGACGCCGGCCGGGATCTGGCTGGGCGGGCGCATGACCGGTACGGCGACCGCCGCCAACGGACGGGGCAATCCCTCCAGAGAGACGCTGTGGGATAAGCCGGACGCCGGATCCCGCAGGGCGGCGACCTGCTTCCAATCCACACCGGGAAGGCTGGACGTCGCGGCAATCAGGTTGGCGTTTCGATCGAACAGGTATACGCCCTGCACCGCCTGGAACCCGGATTTGATCGTGGGGTTCCAACTCTGCAGGCTCGCCTCCGGCTGGCCCATATCGACCTGCGTGGAGAGGATCGCCAGCATGCCTTCGATCTGCTCCAGGTCGGAATCCATGCTGCCCGATAAGACGCTGACGCGCTTGATGTACTGGGCGATCAGGTGCTGCGTATCCTGGGTGATGGTGGAAACGCCGAGGAAGACCACCGTGCCCATCAATCCGATCAGGCCGATCGTGACCAGTACGGACATCTTGGCGCGCAGGCCGACATCGAACCAGTTCTGCACGATCAGGCGGTTCAGCCAGGAGCTGTACCGCTTCTTCCAGTCCGGAGACGATCGATCTACTTCACGCATGTCTCGATCTCTACGCGAGCACGGCCTCGGCGTTGAACCAGTTTAGAACCGGATGGAGGCTGACAACCTCGCCAACGATGATAATCGCGGGTGCCTGGATCTGATCCGCGCGGGTTAAGATATCCGCCAGCGTCCCGGTTACGACTTTCTGTCCCGGCAGCGTTCCCTGTTCGATCACTGCCACCGGAGTATCGATAGATCTGCCTGCGCTTATTAATGAAGAAACGATAAACGGCAGCTGATGCACTCCCATCAGGAAGACGAGTGTATCCACGCCCTGCGCCAGGGCCGTCCAGTTTAGATTGATGGGATCCGGGCCCGCGGCGTGGCCGGTCACGAAAGCGACGCTGGAGGCGATCCCCCGGTGGGTGACCGGGATCCCCGCGTACGCCGGGACCGCGATCGCGCTGGTCACCCCCGGGACGATCTCGAACGGGATGCCGGCCGCCACCAGCGCCTGGGCCTCCTCTCCCCCGCGCCCGAAGACAAATGGGTCGCCGCCTTTCAACCGGACGACGATCCGGCCCTGGCGGGCTTCTTTCACCAATATTTCATTGATGCATTCCTGGGGGACGGGATGATGGTCCGGTGACTTGCCCACGTCGATCAATCTGGCTTGGGGCGCGAAGTCGAGCAGCAGGTTGTTTGTCAGCCGGTCGAAGACCACGACGTTGGCCTTGCACAGGCAGTCTCGCCCGCGCAGGGTCAGCAGGCCAGGGTCGCCTGGGCCGCCTCCGACCAGGTAAACGATCCCGTTGGGTATGTTTCCGTCACTGCCGGTGCAATCGTTCCCTTCCATAGGTCAGCGCTGCTTCTTTCCCCTGGGTTCGCAGGATGTTCAGGATCTCCGAATCGATCATTCGAAAAGCAGCCTGAAAGCGGGGCTCGCCGGGTGAAAAGTGGTCGATGAGTTCCGGGCGCAGCTCAGCCAGGATTTCGGTCAGGGGGCCGTACTCCGGCTCGATCAGGCTTTCGAGACGCTCGCGCAGCCTGTGTGCGAGCGCCGGGCTGCTTCCGCCGGTCGATATCGCCAGGCTCATCTCGCCCCGGCGGACGACAGCCGGGGTGATGAAGTCGCTGTGCCGCGGATCGTCCACCACGTTGATAAGGCAGCCGCAGCGCTTCGCTTCGCGCCATACCGATAGGTTTACCTCTGAATCACCGGTTGCCGCGATCACCAGGAATGCGCCGCTGAGATCCCCCTCCCGGTAAGGACGCGCAGTAAAAGCAATCCGGCCGGAATCAGCCAGAAGCTGCAGATCGGGGGTGAGGGTGGGGCTGATCACCGTTATCTGGGCCCCGGCATCCAGCAGACCCTCTACTTTTCGGGCAGCTACCTCGCCTCCGCCGATCACGATGGTGCTGCTCAACGCGCGGCCAACCAGGTTGATTGGGTAATTTTTCACATTATCCTTGTAGCATGCGGATAAGTGAAAGTCAAATGATAGAGGTCATATTTTTGGGTGTTATAGCTCGTATTCGGGGGGGAAACCCCCTGGCTGGCGATGCGGATGACCGCATCAATCTCCCTCCCAGCGATACCGGCCTCAAAACGGACGGAGGTACTCGCGGCACTGCTCCAGGCAGGCCTCCAGTGGAAGATCGGTATCGACGACCAGGTGAGCCAGGCTGATCGGTTCCGCTCCGGCCCGCATCTCGCGGTACAGCGCGGGGCCGCGGTTGGCGGCGGGGTGCGAGCCCTTCACGGCTGCCTCCCGCAGGCGATCGACGGCTGTCTGGGGCGAACAAACACACTCGATCAGCCGCAAAGGAAGCTCCTGCTCCGCGCAGAAATCCACCACCTGTTCGACCTGATAGTGCTTGTTGAAGGGGCGGCCGTCCAGGAAGACCATTCTGCGCGGGTCCTTGGCGAACAGATACCGCGCGACCTGCAGGATGATCCCGATGCAGAAATCATCCTGCCCGGTGGAATATTCGAGGACGGCCGCAGGGAAAAGCGCGGCGCGGATCGGATCCTTATCCAGGATAACCGCGTCCAGCTCGGCGGCGAGTCCTCGGGCGAGGGTGCTTTTTCCAGATCCAGGCAGTCCGGCGAAAACGACCAGCATGAGTGCTCCTTTGCTACCGGGAATTATAGCGGCAACCAGCAAAAGATCGTTATGGGACGCGAGATCGACTTTGAGGGGGAGATTGTCGGGATCGTAAGCGGGGACCGCAGCAATGTAAAGAAAATCGGCCTGATGATGGCCGGGATGAAAGTCTAACCGCGGGCGGGCTGAACCGGGGGGCGATTCTGCGGGGCCTGTTCGGGAGCGTTCCATTTCTCCTGCCCTCCGCCGGCGGCTGAAACCCGATCGAAGAAAACGGGATGATCCTACCTATCTCTCTAGGTAGGTCTGTATCTATTTCAGCCCGCTCCATTCTCGTAAAATGACACATGGGAAAGAGGGAGCTTCCATCGCGTCCTGACCCTCCGTGGATGCCACTGGAGATCACTGGATGCGACCCTGATCTACGGTTCATCGAATGAAATTGATCGCTGTGGGGATACGTTTGTGAGAGAATCTGCCAGGCCGGCAGCGCAGTCTTTCTACGGGATCACGGCTGGCGGCTGCAGTGGGGTTGCAGGCACTCGCGCCGAGCTGCTCCCCTTCATGCGCTTTCCAGGCAGTTCCCGGATAGTGAGGAAAACATTTGGCCGCCAGATCATCCTATAGAAACCCATCCACCAACGGTCCCGCGGCTGCCGCCCTGCTCGCCAGCGGGATTGGCTCCGCGGCCATGGGTATCGTCACAATCCTGGCCGAGACCTCGGGGAGAACCGCGATCTTCCTGAGCCAGGTGAAGCTGATCGGACCCCTCTCCGGGAGACTGGGGATCGGGATCTTTTTGTATCTCGTTTCCTGGTTGGGATTTGGTTTTATCTGGAAAGGGAAGAATGTCAATTTTAGCCGGGCGGCAGCGGTGGCATTCTTCCTGCTGGTCATTGGTTTGTTGGGCACCTGCCCGCCGGTTTCTGCTCTGATCGCCGGGAAATAACCGCGGTCATTCTGGAAATCCGGCGCCGGATCGAGAGGTTGTTAACCATCCTCGGTCTCGGTGAAGTCCTCCTCCTGACCGGAATTGATCTCGAATAAATGATGGGTGACGGCATAGATCGCTAGCTCGGTGCGGTTCGACGCATGCAGTTTTTGCATGATGGTGCTGAGATAGTTCCGGACCGTGTTTCCGCTCAGGCGCAAATTATGCCCGATCTGCGCGTTGCTTTTCCCGCGGGCGAGCAGCGTCAGAACGCGCACTTCCTGGTCGGACAGGTCTTGAAAAGCAATTTCATCCGCGTTGCGTTCGGTTTTTCGGATATGCTCGAAGAGCTTCTCCGTCGTCGCGGGATCCGTCACCGCCTGCTTCCGGGCCGAGGCGCGGATCGCCCGTAAAAGTTCGGCATTCCCGACCTGCTTCAGTATATAACCGGCTGCCCCCGCCTGGATGGCCCGGATGAGCAGATCATCATCGGCGAAGGAGGTCAGAACGACCACCGCGCTCTCCGGGAACTGGCTGTGGATCTGTGCGGTGATCTCGATTGCCCCTTCACCGGGCATGCGGATATCCATCAGGACCACATCCGGGCGCAGGCTGTCGACCAGCCGCAGCCCTTCGGCAGCGGTTCCAGCTTCCCCGATGACATCGATATCGGGCTGGTTGTTCAGCAGGGTCATCAGCCCCAGCCTGACGATCTCATGGTCGTCGACCAGTAAGACCCGGATGGATTTCATTCGCCAGCCTCCAGAGGAACTTGGAGCATCACCGAGGTCCCGCTTTCGGGCTTTCCATCGATCGTAATTTGCCCTCCCAGCATGCGCGCCCGATCGTGCATGTTGCGCAGCCCATACCCGTAGACCGGCTGAGAGGGCATCCCAACCCCATCATCCAGGATGAGAATGTCCAGCAGGCGGTTGCTCAGGTTGATCTGGATCTTCACCCGATGGGCATTGCCGTGGTGGACGGCGTTGGAGAGCGATTCGTTGATGATCGAGATGATGTGCCCGGTCCGGATTGGGGAGAGCGTCTCCGACCCGGTCAGGTTCGAGGTCAGCTCCACGTGCATCAGGTGGGGCAGCTCATAGGCTTTGGTCGCGCGTTTCAGGGCATTTTCGAGCGGCTCGCTAACCGGGATTTTATCGAGGTCGTTCAGGCTGCGGCGCAAATCCGAGATTGCTTCGTTGATGGCGCTGACCGCCTGCTGCAGGGAGGGATCCGGGCTGCGGTTTTGTTGGGCGCATTCTGCCGATGCCTCGACCAATAATCCCGCGGTGTAGATTTTTTGAATGACCCCATCGTGCAAATCGCGCGCGATGCGCTCGCGTTCGGCAACCTGGATCTGCTGCTTCTTCATCCCTTCGATCATGTGCACAGTTTCCAGGTCGAAAATCTCCAGGCCGCGGATCAGTGCGATCGTCCAGACCAGGCCGATCATCGAACGGTAATAATAAGGAGGCAGGCCCGCGAAGTTCTGGAAGGCGGTCGTATTGATGATATTGCCGGGGAAGAAGGGAATTGGCGGGGAGATCAGCCCGGAAAGCAGCGCATACACCCCCATTCCGCCGCTCGCGATTTGAAGCATCCGGAGCGAACGAACTTCGGCGAGCGGGGCAACCCGGTAGCGAGCCTGCTGGTACAGCCCTACTGCGGCCAGTACGCCCCCGGGTAAGCCGATAAAGTAGCGTGCCAGGGCGTCCGCAACATTGCGCCAGACGTCCAGATCCGGGATGAGCGGCGGCAGGATTGCAAATGAAACGATCATCCAGGTGACAAATACTCCCGGAGCGAGCCCAGACGTCCAGGGAGGGCGCCTGGGCGGTCGGAAGAGGGTCAGACCGAATTCAAGCAAAAATGTAAAGGAAGCCGCCAAAAGGAGGAGCTGCCCGATCCGTATCGTATCGGTGATCGGATCGGCCAGGAAGGGGTACACATGGAGGAGAAAGACGAACCCCCATTCGTGGAGGCAGTGAGCGAACCCAAAAAAGGCTAACCATTTCAAGCTGCGCGCCAGCTCCAGGCGCGAATAAGTTCGCGACTGAAGCGCAATCGCCAACCCCATTTCAAAAAATACCAGCCCATTGACGAGGAAGGTGATTAACCGGTTAGTATCCATCCTAAACCGATATATTCAATATGATTAGATTTTGATTAAAACAAAGTATACCACCAGCAGCCCGTTCTCGTTGCAGGTCGTGCGCGGACCAACCAGTTTGGATCGAGCAGTCCTTTGGATGGGGTCATCACCAGCAGCGGGAATCAACGGCCACCCGCTGCACCTGCATCGAAACCCGCATCACCCGCTGAATGCACCGGCACCCATCCTGTGCGGTGCGGGCGCAGCGCATGGCAATTTCGAGCACCCGTTTGATGCGCGGGTCAGGGGGACTTTCAGAGCCGGAATTGCCCGCAGGATAGAGACGGCTTTCCCTGCTGCCGGTGGACTCGGAAAGCGGGCGAAAGCTGATTTAATGGCGCTGGGGGCTCGGTTCACCCGGATTGGCGTTATCGGCTGCGGGAAGCGGCAGCTTGCCGGATTTCATCTCCGCCTCCTGCAGGGCCGCGGAGAGGCTCGCGAGCTGGCCCTCCAGGTCGGCGATCTCTTTCTCGGAACCCTCCAGCTTTTTCCGCTGTTTGTCCCGGTCGGAGCTGACATCTTCTATTCTTGCTTTCAGCTGATCCCGTTCTGTTTCAAGGTTTGCATATTTCTTTTTGTTCGAGGCGCTGTTCCAGCTGCCTTTGATCCTCCCGGGGAGGGACAGCAGCAGCGTGATCACCACCCCCGCTGCCAGGGCCAGCAGCAGGGCAATGGCCAGGGAGACCTGAGCGTTCCATATAAAGAAGCTGATGGAAACCACCGCAACATTTTGAACGGCAAAAACAACCGCGACAACCGCGATGACAAGAGCAAGGACGAGAAAGATTTGCATTATTTAGCCTCGATCTCAGCGAACCAATGGGAGCGTCTATCCAATTATATTTCGAATTGAAGCGGGAATAAAGCGGCCCGCCGGATGCGGCATTGCATTCCACCGCGGATCTTTTATAATTATCCAGGGAGGGAGAAGCGGGAGATTTCAACCGAATTTGCTTCCCGACCTCTATTCGATACAAGCTCGCGCAGCTGACGTCACCCGGCCTCTGCAACTGGCGCCGGGCGGATGGTTTCAAAGAGCTCAATCCGGAGGATGACCGCATGGCTGTTAAAATTTCACCCGAAATCCAGGAGTTTATGAAGGGCAAGCAGGGGTGGGTGGCCACCGCCTCGAAGGACGCCATCCCCAATGTGGCAATAAAAGGCTCGGTCCGGGTCCTCGATGATGAGCACCTCATCTTCGCCGACCTGTTCTCTTTCAAGACCCGCAAGAACCTGGAAGAGAATCCGGTAGTGGCGATAATGGTCATGGACGTGGAGAGTCGC
>JAJYJF010000324.1 GCA_021796375.1 Chloroflexota bacterium
GCCCCGGATGTTCTGTTCCGGGGTTAGGGAAGGGGCCGGGGGTTAGGTCCATTGCAGGAATTCGCCAATACCATCCAGTTTATTTACAATTTCTTTCGGGAAGTCCGCGGAAATTAAAGGTGCGCCCCGCGCCGGGGAAATCGAAATTAGATCAATACGTACCGTGGTATAATCTTGGCGGGTATCCGGTCGGAGATACCCGTTAACTGGAGAGGTCGCATAGTCTGGTCTAGTGCGCTCGCTTGGAGAGCGAGTAGGTGATGAGCCTCGTGGGTTCGAATCCCACCCTCTCCGCTCACTCCGTTCGCTGCGAGGGCGCAAGCAGCCCTCTCCGAGCATTGCGTTCGCTGTGAGGGCGCAGGCAGCCCCCTCCGATGTTTCTGGTCGTTTCGAGGGCGCAAGCAGCCCTCTCCGAGCATTGCGTTCGCTGTGAGGGCGCAGGCAGCCCCCTCCGATGTTTCTGGTCGTTTCGAGGGCGGCAAGCAGCCCTCTCCGAGCATTGCGTTCGCTGTGAGGGCGCAGGCAGCCCCCTCCGATGTTTCTGGTCGTTTCGAGGGCGCAAGCAGCCCTCTCCGATCCTTGCATTCCCTGCGAGAGCGCAAGCAGCCTTCTCCAAGCATTGCGTTCGCTGCGAGGGCCCAAGCAGCCCCCACCGCTCCACCTAACCCGGTGAAATCAACCGGGTTTTATCGTACTGGATGGTAGGATGCCCGGCGATCGGGTGTAGAAATCACGATTATCGGAGCCGGCATTCAGGGATCGATTGAAATTTCTCGCGGAGGGATTCGGGGGATGCAGTGGACCCGGGCAGCAACTCCACAGCCAGACAGGCGGCGCCAATACACAATCGCCATGGCGATTACCCTTTCCGGGAACCTGGTCCTGGCGATCAGCAAAGGCGTGGTGGCTTACCTGTCGCACTCGGTCGCCCTATACGCCGACGCCGCCAACTCCACGTCGGACGTCCTCTATTCTCTCCTGCTGATCGCCGGGTTGATTGTAGCGCAGCGGCCGCCGGACCTGAGCCACCCGCAGGGCCACAACCGCTTCGAGCCTTTAATCGGCCTGGCAGTTTCGCTTTCCATGGCCTTTGCCGGGTACGAGGCTGCCCGAGCCTCGCTCGTCCGTTTTTTGAGCGGCGGCCTGGCGGTAAACCCCGGCCTTCCGAGCTTGGTCTTGCTCGCCAGCGGCCTCATCAAGCTGGGTATGTTTTGGGTGATCCGCGGAATCGCCCTGAAGGTGAACAGCCCCGCCCTGGGCGCGGCCGCGCGCGATAACCTGAGCGATGTGCTGACTTCCGCGGCGGCCTTCGTGGGCGCGTTTGGATCGGACCTCATCAATCCGCTGCTCGACCCGATCGCGGGTTTTGCCGTCGCCGCCTGGATCTTCCGCTCTGCCTACCGCGCCGGCCGCGAGAACATTAACTACCTGACCGGCGCGGGCGCATCCCCGGCGCTGCGAGACCGGATCGCTGAGATTGCCGCCGGGACCCCCGGCGTGAGCGAGGTGCACCACATCATGACCGAATACGTCGGCTCGACCCTGGTGATCGATATCCATATCAACGTCGACGGGAACATCTCCCTGTACCAGGCGCACGCCATCGCGGACCGCGTCTCCGAGCGCCTCGAATCGCTGCCGGATGTCGACCGGGCCTACGTGCACATCGAGCCGATCGGCTGGGAAGGACCGCGTTAGCGGCTGCGGTCGCCGCGACCGCAGGGGAACGGTAAACCCCTGCTTTCCGCAGCCTGGCGGTGTTCCTCCTCCAGTGCGCTTCCAGTCACCTCTGGCTGGCGGATCAAACAGCCGCCGCCAGGGGCGGCTTAAGGGTTGAAGATCACATGCTCGATCAAGAACCGGTCCACGTCCTCGTAGTAGGAGGTCAGGGTTTCCGTGCGTCGAAATCCGTGCCCTTCTCCCTCATATAACCGATAAATATGCGGAACCTTGTTCTGCCGGAGAACGGCGACGATCGATTCGGAATTTTCCGGCACCACCACCCGGTCGACGCTGCCCTGGAAGACCGCGATCGCATCGCGAATCCGCTCCGCGTGAAAAATGGGAGACCATTCCTTGTACCTCCCGGCAGCCCCGGGCAGCTCGCCGACCAGCGTCGCGTTGTAGTGCTCCTCGAATTTATGGGTTTCGCGGTCCAGGATGAACAGGTTGGCAACCCCATACAGGCACACCCCGGCTTTGAAAAAGCCCGGGGAGCGAATCAGCGCGTTGAGCACGGTGTAGCCTCCCGCGCTGCCGCCTTTGACCACCAGCCTGTTCGGGTCGGCCAGCCCTTGGGCGACGAGGGTCTGCGCGCCGCCGACCGCGTCCTCCACGTCCAGGTCGCCCCACCGCTCGCGCAGCAGGAGCATGTAACTGCGCCCGTACCCGGTGCTGCCCCGGTAGTTTACGTCCAGCCAGGCGTATCCGCGGCTGGTAAAGAACGCCGCGTCCGCGCTATACCCGGCGACGACCGCCGAGGTAGGTCCGCCGTGGATGTTAATTACCGCCGGCGGGAGTCCCTTGCCCTGAAAACGTGAGTTGGCGGGCGGGGAATACATCCCGTGGACACGCGTCCCATCTTTTGCCTGCCAGGAGAACGGCTGAGTCTGCGGCAGGTCGGCTGGCGCAATCGATTCGGGATCGCTCCGGCGCACAATTTCTACCCCGCTGCGGCTCCAGACGATGATCCGCCTGGGGATCGTTGGGGCTTCGGCGATGAGCGCCACTTTTTCATCCACCGGGCTCACAGCGATCTGGCTGAGCCAGGTGTAACCGCCGAGGTCGATGCGTTTCGGGCTCCGGGAGGCCAGATCGACCTCATACAGGGAAGCAAACCCGGCCTCGTTGAGGAGGTAGAAGATGGATTGGCTGGCAGCGCCCCACCCATACGTGCGGATCCCCTGGTTCCAGGCCGGGCGCATCAGGTTGCCCCCCTGGACGAGTACCTGGCGCTCGCCCGTCTCCAGGTTGTGCAGGTACAGCCGGTCCCACTCGCCTTCCTCGGCGATGTAGCTCAGCCAGCGGCCGTCCGGCGAAAACGCCGGCTGGAAAACGGGCACGTCCGGTCCCCCGGCAACCTGGGCTGATTGCTCGATCCGCGGCGGGTCGCCCGCGAGCGAGGCGAGGATCAGGCGCGTCCCATCCCAGGGCATGTTAGGCTGGTCCCACTCCACCCAGGCGATGCGCCGGCTGCCCGGGTGCCAGGCAGGCTGCATGTAGAAATCGGAGCCCCCGGCCAGGCGCTCCGGCCAGCTCGAACCGTCCGCGGCGGCCAGGCCGATGGTATCCTCCCGCTCCGCCGTAGACCGGATGAAAAGCACCCAGCGGCCGTCCGCGGAGAGCGCCGGCGCGGCGATATCCCCCATTTCAGCCGTTATCGGCTGCGGAAAGCCAAACCCCAGGCTGCGCCGGTACAACCGTTCGCCGTTCAAGACGAATACAACCGACCCCCGCGCCG
>JAJYJF010000006.1 GCA_021796375.1 Chloroflexota bacterium
TCTAACCCTTGAAGATATCGCCCGTATTAGCGGATTTTCCCGGTCTACTGTTTCGCGCGTGGTGAATTCAGACCCGAACGTTGGCGAAAGGACGCGTAAAAGAGTCCAGGAAGTGATCCAGGCGCTCAGCTTTCAGCCGAACATGGCTGCGCGCGGTCTGGCAGCCGGGAAAACCAGGGTCCTCGGCCTGGTGATCCCGGTGGGGATTTCGTCGATCTTCTCTGATCCTTATTTCCCCCTCGTGATCCAGGGAGTCTCATCGGCATGCAACCTGCGCGGCTATTCGATCATGCTGTGGCTGGCCGAGCCTCAGTTTGAACGCAAGACGATCAGTCAGATCATTTATAACGGGCTGATCGACGGGGTCATCGTCTTATCAATGCTGACAGACGATCCCCTCATCGACCGCCTTTCCGAGAGCAATCGCCCCTTCATGACGATCGGGCGACACCCCACGAACCAAAAGATCAACTACGTGGACGTAGAAAACCGCTCCGGCGCTTACCAGGGCGTTTCCTACGCGATCGAGACCGGGCATCGCCGCGTGGCGTGCATCGGCGGGCCGCGCAACACCATCAGCGGCCAGGACCGGTACCAGGGCTATCTGGAGGCCCTGCAAGATCACGGCCGGCCGGTTCTTCCGGAGCTCATCGTCGAAGGTGATTATTCGGACGCTGGCGGCTACCAGGCGATGACGCACCTGCTCCCCTTAAAGCCGGATGCCGTATTTGCCGCTTCAGACGCGATGGCGCTCGCCGCCATCCGGGCCATTCAGGATGCGGGACTGCGCGTCCCGGAGGATATCGCCGCCGTTGGGTTCGACGACATCCCTTCCGCCGCCATAAGCAAACCACCGCTGACGACCGTCAGGCAACCGATCGTCCAAACCGGGAAAATCGTTGCCGAGACGCTGATCGACATGATCGAGCATCCGGATCCTCAGCCTCATCGGATCCTGCTCCCCATCGAGCTGGTCATCCGATCTTCTTGCTGAGTGTGGCCAGTGCTGACAACCCGGTGTATATGCGATGAGAAAAGAAGAGAAGAAGGAGGTGCGAGAAAACCAATCATCCGAATCGGCGTTCAGGTTTTATCGAATTTCTACCCAACCAACTCAAGGAGGCAAAGAAATGCGTAAAACGATCCCGATCTGGGTAGCAATCACCCTGATTGCAACGATTGTCCTGAGCGCGTGCGCTCCCCAGGCCACTCCAACCGCCGCTCCGACCAGCGCGCCAGTCTCCGCGGCGCCAACCTCGGCCCCGGTTGCGGCGCCTACGACGGCTCCGGTTGTCCAACCCACCACGCCCCCCACGGCAGTGCCGACCGAAGCGCCGGTTGCGCCAGGCGCGCCGCTGCCCCGCAGTGAAACGCTGTACTTCAACGGCCAGCAGTGGGGCTCGGTAGTCTGCTGGAACCCGTATTCTTCGAACTGCAACAACGCGATGGCGATTGCCCAGCAGGACAATTCCCGCGTCACCATGTTCGAGACTCCCTACCTGTACGACATGCTCGACGGCAAGCAGTATCCGCTGCTGGCGGACGGCCCCTGGGCATGGAACGCGGATAAGACCGCCATCACCTTCAAGCTTAAGAAGGCTGCTCACTGGAGCGATGGGACGCCTGTGACCGCCGACGACGTGGCCTACACCTGGGCCAGCAACGTCAAGTACGGCACCAACCCCGGCGTGAACTTCAAGGATTACATCGATACCATCACCGCGGTCGATCCCCAGACGGTCGAGGTCAAGGCCAAGCTGGACGCGAACGGCAAAGCGGTCAACCCGCTGCAAGTCTTCTCTTACCTCAGCAATGCCTACGTTATCCAGAAAGCCTGGACGCAGAAGCTGGAAGCCCGCACCGGCGGCGATGCGACGAAATTCCTGGCCGACCCCGCGGACGATGTCGTTTTCTCCGGCCCTTACCACAAGTTCTTCGCCGACGATACAAAGGTTGTCCTCATTCGTGACGACAACTACTGGGGCAAAGACGCTTCCATGTTCGGCAAGCTGCCCGCGCCGAAGTACCTGGCGCACGTGATCTATAAGGACAATGCCGCCGGCACGACCGCTTTGCAAGCCGGAGAGGTGGACGTCAGCCAGCAGTTCAACGCCAACGTCCAGGACCTGTGGCTCAAGGATAACCTGCCCATCTCCACTTACCTGCCCGACGCGCCCTACATGATCGGCGCGAGCCTCCCGACCGCCTTCTTCAACATGGCCTCCTACGGCCTGGACCAGCTCGCGGTTCGCAAGGCGATCGCCATCGCGGTGGACTACAACACCATCATCGCGAACGCCATGACCAACCAGTCGCCGACCTTCGCCCAGGTTCCACGCTCGCTCATGAACCCGACCCCCGGCGAGCAGGCGCTGTACGATCAATCCGCCGTCAAGGACCTGCAGTTTGCTGGCAATGACATCGCAGGCGCCAAGAAGCTGCTCGATGACGCCGGGATTAAAGTTGGTCCGGACGGCTGGCGCTACTATAAAGGCAAGAAGCTGACCTACGTCGCCACCTGCCCCAATGGCTGGTCCGACTGGCAGGCCGCGATCGAAGTGGTCGCCGCTGCCGGGAAAGCCATCGGCATCGACATCACCACCAACTACCCCGAATGGTCTGTCTACCAGACCCAGGTCACCAACTGGCCGCTCCCCAACAAAAACTTCGATATCTTCATGATGTGGAGTGACGGCGCCGGTCCGACCCAGCCCTGGGGGCGCATCGACCATTTGCTGAACTCCAAGTACGCTCAAACCAAGAGCAACTGGAACGGCAACTGGGGCGGCTACAAGAACCCTGACGCGGATGCCTTGATCAATGCAATCCCGTCTGAGACCGACCCCGCCAAGCTGAAGGCAGACTACACCCAGTTGGTCAAGATCTACCTGACCGATATCCCCTCCTTCACGCTCATGTACCGGCCGCAGTCGTTCCATACGGTGAACGAGAGTGTCTGGACGACCTTCCCTCACCAGAACGATGGCACCAACCCGGCTGTCCCGCCGCTGGATCTGACGGACGGCTGGAGCATCGCCGGCCTGTATAACCTGACGCTTGTCAAAAAGTAAACCCTGATCGGCACGCAGCAGCCATGTTCCGCCAACCCCGGTACATGGCTGCTGATCAGCTAGCATATGAAAAGCGCCATGGGGGTAAGAGGGGCGACCTTTACCCCTCTTACCCCCAATTGGCGACGCTCTCCCGGGCTTGCGCTGCCGCATGAGTTATTGTTACCTGGAGGTGCTGCGTTGAAAGGATACCGCGCGTATTTCCTCAACAAGCTGCTTTGGCTGCTGGTCACGTTTGTTTTCGCTTTCCTCCTGAATTTCACCCTGCCCCGCCTGATGCCGGGAGATCCGGTGGCCGCCATCGTGTCCAGGCTGGCCCAGGGCATGTCCAACTCGACCGGGATGAAAGAAGTCTACGAGCATTATGCAGCGCTGTTTGGTACCAACAAGCCCATTCTCGACCAGTTTTTTCTGTACGTAGTCAATGTTTTGCATGGTAATTTTGGTGAATCCTTCAGCCAGTTTCCCCGGCCAGTCGCGGATATTATCAAATCTTCGATCTTATGGACCATCGGCTTGCAATTTCCGGCGATTATCGTCGGCTGGATCATCGGGAACGCCCTCGGTGCGATCGCCGCTTACCTCAAGGGGGGCTTTGATAAAGTCCTTCTGCCCGTCAGCATCTTTATCAGCAATCTACCGGCCTTCGGCATGGCCATCATTTTGCTGGTCATGTTTGGTGTCGATCTGAAATGGTTCCCAACCTCGGGCGGGTATGGGTTCGATCTGATCCCCAATTTTTCCTGGAATTTCATCTGGTCAGTGATTGTCCACTATCAACTGCCATTCTGGTCCATCGTGCTCATCGCGATCGGGGGACAGGCGATCGGGATGCGCTCCATGTCGATCTATGAGCTGAATGCCGATTACATCAAATACAGCCGGTTCATGGGGATTAACGACCGCAAGATCATCGGCTATGTCTTCAGAAACGCCATGCTGCCGCAGGTGACCGGCCTGGCATTGTCGATCGGCACGATGGTCGGCGGCGCGCTGTTCGCGGAGATCATCTTCAGCTACCCGGGTCTTGGCTACACCCTTTATAATGGGATTTTGGGACAGGATTATCCATTGATCTCGGGAGCCACATTGATCATCACGATGATGGTGCTGATTGCGAACTTTGCTATCGAGTTGCTTTACGGCGTCATCGATCCGCGGATTAAAGCAGCCCAGGCTGATTAACGGAAGATGCTGTTATGAAAAACACCCTTCGGCAGGTTCTCCACTCGGGCAAATTTATGGTCGGTTTTGTCATCCTCCTGACAATCCTGCTGGTCGTGCTGGTGTATCCGCTGATCATCAAAGATTCTCCGTTGGGGATCATCGGTCAGGGGACGTTCTTCCCCCCCGGGATTTATGTGAGCACGTATGACAGCCTGAATGCCCCAAAACAGTACACGCTTCTGCTTACGGACGCCGCAGCCAAGCGCATTGCCAACAAGATGAGCAACGACGACCGCCTGGCGATGAAAGAATGGCTGGTGGCCGATGGGGTTCCGGCGAGCGAGATCGATGTCACGAAGACCGCCAGCCTGCTGGACCTTTGGGAAAAGAATTACGACCCCAAGAAAAACATCCCGGGGATGATCTTTGCCAAAGTCAGATATTATCAAAGGGTCAATACCTCGGTCCAAGGATTACTGTCAACTGAGGGAGCGATCATCGCCTCCAAGAACGCCCAAACGGGTGCTCTGGAGCAGGCGAGCACCATCAACCAGTCAGACTACGTCAATCTCAGCCAGGTTGCGAATGTGCGGGTGCTGCCGCTCGGGACGGATAACTTTGGCCGGGATGTGCTGACGGAACTGATCAGGGCGACCGGCGTCTCGCTGGAGATCGGTTTAGTCGCGGGGATTGTCGCGACCCTGATCGGGTTATCCCTGGGATTGCTGTCCGGTTATGTCGGGGGAATGGTGGATGATGTGATCATGTTCTTCACCAACCTCTTTACCGTGATCCCTTCCATTGTGTTATTGATCTTGATTTCATTCAGTATCGGGCAGGATCAGCGCGGCGCCTTTACCATCGCCGTGGTGATCGGGTTTACCTCCTGGGTGTGGACGGCCAGGGCCGTGCGGGCGCAGGTCGTTTCCCTGCGCAACCGCGACCACGTTAACCTGTCGAAGCTCTCCGGGCATTCGATCGTGCACATCATCATCTATGATATTCTGCCTTACATCGCTTCCTATGTGGTGATGGCGCTCATCCTGCAGATCTCTTCGGCGATCCTGATAGAGGCTGGATTGTCTATTCTGGGGTTAGGGCCCAGGACGACCGAAGTGCCAACGTTAGGCTTAATGATGAACTGGGCGATGATCTACCAGGCTGAGATCCTGGGAAAATGGTGGGCCTACTTCCCGGTGCTCATCGTCATCGCTTTGATTACATTCTCAATGAATTTGATGAATACCGGCCTCGACCAGGTATTCAATCCGGCCTTGAGGGATTAGGTGCAGATATGGGAAAGGTGATCCTGGAGGTTAAAGAACTCACCACAAAATACATCACCCGCTTTCGGGAAGATATTTACGCGGTTGACCACGTCTCTTTGCGGGTCGAAGAAGGGAAATCGCTGGGGATCGCAGGCGAATCCGGCTGCGGGAAGTCGACGCTGGCGCTCAGCCTGATGGGCTATTACTTCGCCCCCCTGCATTACACGAGCGGGGAGATCGTCATTGCCGGGCGGAATATTACCGGGATGAAGCCGGATGATGTGCGCAAAATGGTTCTGGGGAAAGAAATCGCCTACATCCCCCAGGCAGCCATGAACGCGCTTAATCCCACCCAAAAGGTCATCAGCTTTATTGAGGATGTTATCCATGCTCACGATCCATCCGTTGGCAAGAAAGAGATCCATGATAATGCCAGGGGGATGTTTGAAACCTTAGGGCTTCCGGCTGAGGTGCTGCAAAAATATCCGGTTGAACTTTCGGGGGGTATGAAGCAGCGGGTGGTGATTGCGGTATCTGTTCTGCTGCTGCCCAGGGTATTGATCGCGGACGAGCCGTCCTCCGCCCTCGATGTTACCTCGCAAAAGATGGTCATCAAAATGCTGCGGCAGTTAATGGAAATAGGCTTTGTCGGCTCGATGATCTTCATCACCCACGAGCTGCCGCTGCTGTACAACGTGACGGATGAAATCATGGTGATGTACGCGGGTCAGATCGTGGAGAAGGGTACCGCCAAAGAAGTTGTCTTCGATCCCCTCCATCCCTACGCGAAAGGCCTCATGGGCTCGATCATCGTGCCGGAGCAAGGCCTGCGGAATGTCAAGCTGACGGCCATTCCCGGCGTGCCGCCAAACCTCAAGAATCCGCCCTCCGGCTGCCGGTTTGCCGAGCGCTGCAAATACGTCATGCCGGAATGCAAGACCAATTCTATCGGCCTTCGCGATCTGGATGGTGAGCGCGCTTACCGCTGCATCCTACCGGAAAAAGAATTGAGGGCTCTCTACCAACGGGAGGTGAAGACCAATGCCTGATGAGAAAACCATCTGCATGAAGGCATCCGGATTGACCAAGGTCTTTGGGCTTGGCCGCCAGAAGACTGTGGCAGTGGATCACGTGGATCTGGACCTCTACCAGGGTGAAGTTGTCTCCATCGTGGGCGAATCGGGGAGCGGAAAAACAACTTTGGCAAAGATGCTTTTAGGGTTGATTAGCCCCACCGAGGGTGATGTTTATTTTCTGGGAAAAAAGCGCGATCTCAGCTCGCAGAAAAAGAAACAAGATTATTGGAAGAACATTCAGGCGATCTTCCAGGATCCGTTCGCTTCATATAATATCTTTCACAAAATCGATGACGTATTGCTCGATTGCATCTATATGCGCGGAGGTCGGAAGTTCCCGAGCGAGGAAAAAACCGGATTAATGGCCAAATCGTGCGGCTTCGTCAACCTGAAGTTCGAGGAATTGACCAACAAGTATCCTTTCGAACTTTCCGGCGGGCAGATGCAGCGTTTGATGATCGCGCGCATCTTCTTGCTAAAACCCAAGATCCTGCTGGCGGATGAGCCGACCTCGATGATCGATGCCTGCTCGCGGGCTACCATCCTGGAAATGCTGATGCGGCTGCGCAACGAAACCGGCATGACGGTCATTTTCATCACGCATGATATCGGCCTGGCTTATTACGTCTCCGACAAAGTTTACATCATGGAGCATGGAAAATTCGTGGAAAGCGGAACCGCCGACGAGGTGATCCTGCACCCGAAAGCCGCGTATACCCGGCGCTTGATCAACGACGTCCCCAAAATCTATGAAGAGTGGGACCTCTCGACGGTCTAAGGCTTCTCCTGGCGAGTACCTGAACGATCCGGTAGAAGCGGTCCGCAGAAGGAACAAGCCCCTTTGGAGACAGCCATCCAAGATTCCCTCCCGAACGCGGGGGGCGGGTGAGGATCAGAGGCGCCTTCCCTGCATGGAAGAAAAATGCTTCTGCCTCGGGCGAGACGGATTCAGAATCGAAACATAAAGAGGGAATGAGGCATGCAAATCCAAGCTTTAACGGACGCCTGGCAGTTTCGCCAGGACGGCACACAAGCATGGCTGCAAGCGGTCGTCCCGGGGGGCGTCCACACTGATTTACTGGCGGCCGGCCGGATCCCCGACCCATTTGTGGGGGATTGTGAAAAAGAGGTCCAGTGGGTGGCGGAGAACAGCTGGGAATACCGGGTGCATTTCGCCTGCTTGCCCGAGCTGATGGAGGAAGAAAAGATCTTCCTCGTTTGCGACGGGCTGGATACCCTGGCGACCGTGCGCTTAAATGGCGAGGTGCTGGGGCAGACCGAAAACATGTTCCGCCAGTACCGCTGGGATGTGAAATCGGCGCTCCGTCCCCAGGCGCCCGGAGGCGAGCCTTTCCCCAACGAACTGCTCATCCAGTTTGCCTCCCCGGTTCGCTATATCCGCGAGAAGCAGGCCGGCCGCCCGCTGCTGGGCGTCGCGCAAGCCATCCCTGGCGGCCCCTATCTCCGCAAAGCGCCCTACCAGTTCGGCTGGGATTGGGGACCGCAGCTGCCAACCATCGGGATCTGGAAAGATCTTCGCCTGGAGGGATATCATACTGCCCGCCTGGGGGAAATCGTCCTGCGCCAGGATCATTCCTCCGGGCAGGTAGCGGTCGAGGCACAGCTGGCCGTCGAGCGCTGGACGGACACCCCCTTGGCGGTGGCCCTGCGGATCACCGGGCCGGACGGCCAGGGTTGGCAAATCGACAGCGCGATCCCGGCAGGGGGTAAGGTGCTGCTGCGGCAGCCAATCCCCCACCCGCGGCTCTGGTGGCCGAACGGATATGGGCAGCAGCCGCTCTACCAGGTGGAGATCGCGCTTTCCACAGCCGGAACCGCGGACGCCGGAACGCTGGACCGGCGTACGTTCCAGGTCGGCCTGCGGACCGTCGAACTGCGCCATGCGGAGGATGCCTGGGGGCGTTCCTTTGAATTCGTGGTCAACGGCGTGCCGGTATTCGCCAAAGGCTCAGATTGGATCCCGGCCGATTCCTTCCCCACCCGCATCACCAGCGAGCAGCTGGAGGGGCTGATTCGCTCGGCGGTGGACACCCACCAGAACATGCTGCGGGTGTGGGGCGGCGGCATTTACGAGGAAGAGCGTTTTTACGACCTGTGCGACCGGTACGGCATCCTGGTCTGGCAGGATTTTATCTTTTCTTGCAGCATCTATCCATTGAACGATCCAGAATTCCTGATGAACGTGCAGGAGGAGGTCGTCCAGAACATCCGCCGCTTGCGCCACCGTGCCAGCCTGGCTCTCTGGTGCGGCAACAACGAGATGGAAGAGGGTTGGGATGGCTGGCCGGGCTGGGACGCGGCCGATCTGGGGGACCTGAAGGCCGCGTACGACCGCTTTTTTCACCGTACGCTGCCTGAGTGGTGCCGGGCCGAAGATCCGGATCATTCCTACTGGCCAAGCTCACCTTCCTCCAATATTCCCTTTGAGAATCCCAATGGCCAGCGGCAGGGCGACACGCATTATTGGGACGTCTGGCATGGGCGCAAGCCGTTTACCGCGTATCGCAGCCAATACCCGCGCTTCATGAGCGAATTTGGCTTCCAGGCCCTGCCGCCGATGGCGACCATCCGCACCTATGCCCAGCCGGCAGACCTGAACCTGACCTCCTACATCATGGAGCAGCATCAGAAGAACGCCAGCGGCAACGGCCTGATCATCGCCCAGATGGCCGATCAGTTTCAGATGCCGAAAGATTTTGCCTCGCTGGTCTACCTCAGCCTGGTGCTCCAGGCTGAGGGGATTCGCTACGGGGTGGAACACTGGCGGCGCCATCGGGATCGGGTCGCCGGCACGCTTTACTGGCAGCTCAACGACTGCTGGCCGGTGGCTTCCTGGTCCAGCGTGGACTATTTTGGGCGATGGAAAGCGCTGCATTACGCCGCCCGCCGTTTTTACGCTCCGGTCCTGCTCTCCATCCTGGACGAACCCACCCGCCAGGGCCTTTATATAACCAATGACCAGCAAGACGTGTGGAACGGGACCCTGCGCTGGTCGCTGGAGACCCTGGAAGGCCTGCCAGTGGCCTCCGGGCAGGAAGCCGTCGCCGCGGCTCCGCAGGCGACAACCTTCGTCCGCAGCCTGGATTTCACCGCCGAGCTCAGCACGAGGAACCGGCGGGAGCTGGTCTTCGTCGCCGAGCTGTGCCAGGACGACCGGCGCCTGGCGCTTCAGACGGCAGCATTTGTCCCCACAAAACACCTTGCCCTGAGCGAGCCGGCCGTCCAGGTGGAAGTGCGCGAAGAAAATTCACAGCTGATGCTCTCGCTGGCTTCCGGGTCGCTGGCGCGGCAGGTGGAATTATCGCTGGACGGGGCAGACGTGATCTTCTCGGATAACTATTTTGATTTACCCGCCGGCCGCAGGGTGATCATCACCTGCCCGCTGCCCGCCGGGTGGTCTTTTGCCCGGGCAAAAGGCGCCCTCCGGCTCCGGTCCATCTATGATTCTTATGCGCATGCTGGCGAGGGATGAGCTAACCGGCCGGATTATCTGGTAAAACAGTGCAAGTGTGCCCGGCGCGCCTGCGGCTGACCTTGGTTGTGGCGAAGTTCTAGTTGTGGAGGGTGGCCAGCGGCACGAGCGCCATCTGACCAGGACAATGCCACCTGGTCGATCAAAGTGATCGCGGGGACTTGAGCCTGTTTCAGATTGGGCTGCGTTTGCGGGAGCAACCCCTGGTCAGCCGCTTTTCTGTCAACATCCTCTCGTTTTGCGGCCGACGCTGCAAGATTTCAGGTGGCCAGGAAAACAACAAGATTGTAAACGGATGCCCGATCCTCAAACTAGGATCGGACATTTTTTGGAGCGGATGCGGGACCTTTATTTCCAATCACTCCGCGCAGCAGTGGAAACGTAGTCTTTGCAGAGTTCCTCTGGAACCGTTTTAATCAATTCGTCCACAGTCCAGGGCTGACCATCTTTCTTGATTGCGCTCGTTTGCACGGGTTCTGAGAAAAGGGCAACCCGCCCATTCGCAGTAACATCGAACACTGCCCCACTGATGCGGGCCGCTTCTC
Organism: Chloroflexota bacterium; assembly: GCA_021796375.1. Taxonomy (GTDB): domain Bacteria; phylum Chloroflexota; class Anaerolineae; order Anaerolineales; family Anaerolineaceae; genus JAJYJF01. Next base: position 10,621 of record JAJYJF010000006.1, read on the forward strand.
CGGTAGCAAGATATGCGATGAACGGAGCCAAATCCTCCGCGGGTCCATGCGCCTCTTCCACTTCTTTCAGCTTTCCTTCATCAATCTGCACTCCGGCGCTGACCAGTTTCTTGACCATTGCGGTGTATTCGACAAAATGACCCGGGGAAGCGGCCTGAGGACAGATCGCATTCACCGTGATCCCCATGGGGAAGACTTCTTTCGCGACGGCTTTGGTCAGGCCCACCAGCCCCGCATTTGCCGCGCTGTAAGCCGCAAGCCCGGCAAACCCGAGCCACGCAAGAGAAGCCACATTGATCACGCGTCCAGATTTCTGCTGGATCATGCCAGGGAGCGCATGGCGCATCGTGTTGTAAGCCCCTTTGAGCTTGGGCACCGTCTGATAATCCCAGTCTGCTTCGGATGTGGCGATCAACGCGCCCGATCCCAGACCTGCGGCGTTGTTGACCAGGATGTCAATCCTTCCAAATGTATCGATGGCCGTTTGAATCAACTTTCCGGCTGTTTCGAAATCAGCCACGTTCCCGTAGAAAGGAACTGCCTCGCCACCCTCCCGGATGATTTGGCTCGCCGTGCTCTCCGCATCGCCTTTGAGCGCAAACAGCTTCTCCCGCTCGGCTGCGGTCAACCGGTTGTAATCTTGTGGGCCTGCGGATGAGGAAGGCTTGCGGTTGTTGGTCACCACCTTGGCGCCTTCACGTGCCAGGAAGATGGCAATCCCCCTCCCAACCCCTTGTCCTGACCCTGTTACCACTGCGACTTTGCCTTCAAGTTTCTTTGTCATGGGTGTGACCTCGCTCTCCTTTGGTGACAGCACCTGCCTGAACTTGTCAGGATGGGAATACAAAATTCCCGGAACACCCTGTTGCAGGGTGCCAACCCAATCCTGGATGGATCCCACAGCCTATTCAATTAGTGGTTCTATAAATGAGGAACTGTTTCGCGTCAATTTCAGCCCGGCATTCCCGGATAATTCAATTATAGTTACCCGCGGGGTGAATTCAAGAACAGTTTTTGTGTTTGTGTATGGATAATCATCGGGGGATATATAATCAATTCACGGCTGGTGATCGGAAATAATCCTCAGGCCAGCTGACCCGGAAAAACTTCAGCATCCCCCCTCTATCGTTTTTAGCGTTGTACAAATCCTGGAGATCGATGGATGAACAGGCAAGACAATCAACGCACGCGGCGAACTCGATCAAAAATCAGAGAGGCTTTGCTGGAAATAATGCGGGAAAAAAGCATCTACCGAATCTCCGTGCAAGAGATTTGTAGAAACGCAAATATCCACCGGACGACATTCTACGCTCATTACGATGATATTTTCGATCTGATGAGCAGCATCGAGATCGATATGGAGGAAGGGGTTACCAGGTTATTCTTGGAACCTGAAAGCGGGACGTACAGGCCGCTTTCCGATCAATCTCTGGAACGATTGATCGAATATGTCAGAGAGAACGCGAATTTCTATCGGGTTTATTTAAATGATTTTGATCGTATCCGGGTTTTTGATCGTAGAATTGCGGATGTGTGGAAGCTGGAAATCGAGCCCGTCCTTCGTAAAGGGAGAAATGCTTCAGAAAGCGAATTGGGTTATCAATTTGCCTATTTCAACTCAGGCCTGCACGGGGTCATCCGAAAATGGCTGAACACAAATTGCCAGGAATCGCCCGCGGAGTTGATCAAAGCAATTAAGGGTTTCGTGCGCCTTTAAAAGGCTCCTGGCTTTTTCCCCTTCAAACCGCACCTGTCTGCGCGCAAGCGCAACGTGCCAGGCACGTGAGAACCAGCCTCCATGAGTTTAGCTGTTTTGCAGCACCCGCCCCCACAATTACCCGGATTATCGACCCCCTCCACTTCCCGATCCCCCACCCCCCGAAAACTGCCTGCGCGCGCGAGTAATGATAGAATCAAGCTTGATTTTCTAAACACCGCGATCATCAAAGGACCCTGGGGATGGACGAGCGCTTGCAGAGACTGAAAGAGCGGGTGCGCGAAGGCTATTACCGGCAGTCCCGCCAGACGACCGGAATCGACCTCCTGGCGGAGTGCGAGCGGGAGCAGCTCACCTGGATGCAGCGCTCCGCGCGCCTCACCCGCCGCCAGTGTGAGGCGGAGCGGGTCGTGATCGAGCCCGACGAGCGGATCGTCTTCACGCGCACGCTCCTCGAGGTGCCGCCCATCTATTCCCCCGAGCAAGAAGCCAGGCTTTTCTCCGGGCGGACGATGCACGAGCTGGGGCCGGTCAACAATATCTGCGCGGATTGGGGCATGGTCCTGTCGCAGGGGTTGCTCAGGCGCAGGGAAATCGCGCAGGAATCCCGCGCGCGCCACGCCGGCGACCCGGAGGCGGCTGCTTTCCTGGACGGCGCGGTCGAAACCATCGACGCGGTCCTCGGGCTGGCAGCCCGCTACGCGGCGGCCGCTCGCGAGCTGGGCCGCGCGGATATCGCCGCGCTGCTCGACCAGGTCCCCGCCGGCCCTGCGCGCACTTTCCATGAGGCGCTGCAGTCTCTGCGCATCTTGCAGGCGGTGGTGTGGCTCTCCGGGAGCTACCACGTCGGGTTGGGGCGGATCGACCAGTACCTGGAGGGTTACCTGCGGGCAGACCTGGAGGCGGGGCGCCTGAACCTGGCCTCGGCAGAAGACCTGCTGGCCGAGTTTTTTATCTCGCTCAACAAAGACAGCGACCTCTACCCGGGCGTCCAGCAGGGCGACAACGGCCAGACGATCACGCTGGGCGGCGTAAAGCCGGACGGCAGCCCGGCGGTCAATGAGCTGACCCGCATGGCGCTGCGGATTTCGCGCGACCTGGCCATGATCGACCCCAAGGTCAACCTGCGCATCTCGGGCGATACCGGCCTGGATCTCCTCAGCCTGGGGGCCGAGCTGACCCGCAAAGGCCTCGGCTTTCCCCAATACTCCAACGATGACGTGGTCATCCCGGGGCTCGCGGCGCACGGCTACAACCTGGAAGACGCCCGCGATTATGTCGTCGCGGCCTGCTGGGAATTTATCATTCCAGGCAGGGGCATGGAGGTGGTGAACATCGGCGCCGTTTCTTTCCCCGCCGCGGTCGACGGCGCTCTGCGGGCTGGCCCGGCCGCCGGGGACACCTTCGACGGGATCCTCAGCCGCGTCCGCGAGGGCATTGCTGCCCAGGTGAACCACCTGGCCGGGGAATACGAGCGCCTGCTGCTGCCGCCCGCCCCTTACTATTCGATCTTGATGGATGGCTGCCTGGAAGAAGGGCGCGATCTCTCCCGCGGCGCCCGGTACAACAACTTCGGCGTCCATGGCTCCGGGTCGGCGAATGCCGCGGATGCGCTGGCGGCCGTGAGACAGTTCGTTTTCGAGGAGCGCAGCCTGCCGCTGGCCGACCTGTTGGAGGCGCTGGACGCAAATTTTGCCGGCTCTGAAGAGCTGCGCTGCCGGCTGGCCGACGCGGGCCCCAAGGTGGGGAACGACGACGAGCGCGCCGATTCCCTGCTGCGGTGGCTGTTCGCGGCTTTCGCGGATGCCTGCGAGGCCTATGGACGGACCGGAAAGGGGGGCATCCTGCGCCCCGGGACGGGCTCGGCGATGTATTACATCTGGTTGGCCCAGGGCCACCCCGGGATGCGCGAGCCGGTGGTCGAAGCGACCGCCGAGGGGCGGCGAAAAGGCGAACCGCTGGCGGCCAACCTGGCCCCTTCCCAGGGCATCCGGGTGCAGGGGCCGATCAGCGTCTTGCAGTCGTTTGCCAAGCTCGACTACCGCCGCATTTGCAACGGCGGCCCGATCACGCTCGAGCTTTCCGATTCGGTCTTCCGGGATGCGGAGGATATCCGCAAGGTGGCCATGCTGGTGCGGACCTTCGCCCGGTTGGGCTGCCAGCAGCTCCAGCTGAACGCGCTCAACCTCGAGGCGCTCCTGGATGCCCGCGCGTACCCCGAGCGGCACAAAAACCTGATCGTGCGCGTGTGGGGCTGGAGCGGCTACTTCTGCGAGCTGTCTCCCGAGTACCAGGACCAGATTATCCGCCGGCATATGTTCCAGCTGGCGTAAAAGACCTCCGCAGCGCTCCTGGCGGAGCGGGTATTTGACCCAGTATGGTAAACGGGATCGTTTTCGATATCCGCGAGTTTTCCGTGCACGACGGCCCGGGGATCCGCACCACGGTGTTTCTGAAAGGCTGCCCGCTGGCCTGCCGCTGGTGCCACAACCCTGAAAGCCAGTCGGCCAGGCCGCAGGTCGTCACCAGCCCGGCGGGACCGCGCCTGGCCGGAACGGTCTACACCCCCGAGGAGCTGGCGGGGATTCTCAACCGCCAGGCCGCCATCCTGAAAGATAACGAGGGCGGGATCACCTTCTCGGGCGGGGAGCCGCTCACCCAGGCCGCCTTCATCGCCCGGGTCATCGACTTGCTCGACGGCCTGCACGTGGTGATCGATACCTGCGGCTACGGGAGCGAAGCCAGCTTCCGGCTGCTGCTCGCGCGCGCGGACCTCGTCTACTACGACCTGAAGCTGATCGACCCGGCGCTGCACCGGAGCTTCACCGGGCGCAGCAACCGGCTCATCCTGCACAACCTGCGGGTGATGAGCGAGTGCCGGACGCCGTTTGTCATCCGCGTGCCGCTCATCCCCGGCGTGACCGACACGGACGAGAACCTCTCCGCCATCGCGCAGCTGGTTTCCGGCCTGCCCGGACTGATCCGGGTGGACCTGCTGCCGTACAACCCCGCCGCCGGGGCAAAATACGCGGCCATCGGCCGGAAATTCGACCCGGGCTACGACGAGGCCCGCCCGGTGAACGCCAACCTGGCCGTTTTCCAGGCCGCCGGGGTCGACGCCCGGCTCACCTGATCCGCGGGCAGCATGGAAATACCATCTCAACAATGCATAGGCTGCGATGAATAAACGAGAAATTGTCCGCCTGGTTCTGGAGGGCAAAGAGCCCCCCTACGTTCCCTGGTCCTTCGGCTTCACCCACGAGGCGAAGGAGAAGCTGCAGGGATACTACGGTCACGCCGAGATCGAGCCCGACCTGGGGAACCACCTGCTGAAGCTGGGCAGCGACATCGGTTTCTTCGAGGATTTGGGGGACGCTCACCTGCGCGACGTCTTTGGGGTCGTCTGGGACCGCAGCGTGGATAAAGACATCGGCATCGTTGTCAATCAGGTCCTGAAAGAGCCGGACCTGGGCGGGTTCCAGTTCCCCGACCCGCTCGACCCGCGCTTCTTCGTCGATATCCCGGGGAAGATCTCGCGCTTCGGCGACCGCTTCCGCGTCTTCCAGATCGGCTTTTCTTTATACGAGCGCGCCTGGACGCTGCGCGGGCTGCAGACCCTGTTGATCGATTTTTACGACCACCCGGATTTCGTGCGCGACCTGCTGCACGCGATCGTGGATTACAACCTGGCCCAGGTGCAGGAAGCCCTCAAGTACGACATCGACGCCGTCTACTTCGGAGACGACTGGGGCCAGCAGCACGGGCTGCAGATGGGGCCGAGGCTCTGGCGCCAGTTCATCTACCCGGAGCTCCGGCGCATGTACGCCGCCGTGCTGCGGGCAGGGAAGTACGTGTTCATCCATTCCTGCGGCGACGTGGACGAGCTGTTTGACGCCCTGATCGAGATCGGCGTCAGCTGCTTCAACCCCTTCCAGCCCGAGGTGATGGACGTCTTTTCCCTGCTGGAGCGCTACCGCGGGCGGCTGGCCTTCCACGGAGGGCTGTCCACCCAGCGCACCCTGCCCTACGGCTCGGTCGAGGATGTTTTAAACGAAACCCGGCGGCTGCTTTCCGCGGGCCGAGCGGGCGGTTACATCCTCGCCCCGGCGCACGACGTGGAAGGCGACGTGCCCCTGGAGAACATGCTGGCCTTCATCCAGGCGGCCCAGGAGCAGGGCGCGGGATGAGAACCGGGATTGGGGGTCACGAAATTTCCGCGTAAGGCGTGCGGACGACCGTGTTCACCATCGCCCAGAAGTTCTCCAGCGGGGTATCCAGCTGGACGTGATGGGTCGGGCCCAGGATCAGCCCGCCGTCCCGGCCGATCGTCCTCAGCCGCGCCAGCACTTCCTCGCGCACGTCCTCGGGCGAGCCGAAGGGGAGGGTATGCTGCTCGTCCATCGAGCCCCAGAAGCACAACCGGTCGCCGTATTTCTTCTTCAGCACCGCGGGGTCCATGCAGGCGGGCTGGACCGGGTTGAGCACGTCCAGGCTGATCTCGATCAGCTCGGGGATAATCGCGGTCACGTCCCCGTCCGTGTGGTAGGCGACTTTCACCTGCGGGTTGATGCGCTTGAGCTCGGAGATGAAGGCCGCCATCCGGGGCTTGAGGAACCGGCGCCAGATCGCGGGAGAAATGAGCATGCCGGTCTGCATGCCCACGTCGTCTCCCGTCCAGATCATATCCACGCCCATTTCGACCAGCTTCCTGGCGGCGGCCAGATGGTAGCGGTAAGGGATATCCAGGACGGCGTCGGCCAGATCCGGATCGGCCACGAAATCGACGAGCATTTGCTCGAGGCCGCGCAAGGCCCATCCGGTCTCGAAGATGGTCGTCACCGTCACCCCCA
>JAJYJF010000325.1 GCA_021796375.1 Chloroflexota bacterium
TTCAGCATGGGGACCAGGTGGGCGTCGCACGGCCTGAGGCGCTGGGGGTCGGCTACCGACAGGTCCCCCAGCTCGGAGACGCTGCTCTGCGCCGCCAGCATCCCCATTCCCGGGCGCCCAACTCGCCGCAGCCCCTCGTGGAGCAGGTCCAGCTCGCGGCGCGTGGCGGCCACCTCAAGCGGGCCGGCGGTGGTGACCGCGTGCCCGTCCACATGGGTGAGCGAGCCGCAGGTGACCAGGTCGACGACCGGTTCCTGCATGCAGCTAATCCCGTAGGGCAGGAAAAGCTTCTCCGGGGTCGGGCAGCCCGGGTTGCCCGCCCACACCAGCGGGGGCCGCTTGTCCAGGATCCGGCGCGCGTAAAGCGTGCGCGCGTCAGCGCCCTCGCCCATGACGAGCTCCTGGGGCGCCTCCCGGAATCCGCTCTCGATTTCCTCCGGCGTAAAGGAAACCGTCCGCCGGGTGGAGAGCGAGTAGCTGCCGGTATCGCAGGCCAGCTCCAGGGCCGCCTGGAAAACCCGGTCGGCCAGATCCGGGTCGTCCGGGACGACCCGCTCCGGGTTCCAGTCCAGATGATATTTTTTGACCAGCCGGCGGACGGGCAGCGCCACGCGCTCGAGATCCCAATCCTCTTTTGCCAGCTGCGGTCCGGTTTCGAAGCGCTCGATGAGATCGAAATAGTTGATCATAGTATTTGGGATGCGGGCAGAAATGGTTGCGCGGTTGAGCAGGACGGTAGGTTTGACCCTCACAACCCATAAAACGCCAGGAGCCGGCCAGTCTTACCGCTATAAATTGAGGAGGTCGTTCTTACGAACCAGAGGGGCGCTTTTTCTCGAAAAGCTTAAGCGATTATATCAGCAGCGGGGCCGGAGGGCAAATCCGCGCGGCTATCCGGCCGCCTTCTTTCTTTCATACGCTTCGGCCTGCCGGAGCTCCTCCGGCGTGTTGATGTTGATGAACGCTTCGCCCAGCGGATCGTACCGGGCAATCTGCTGCGCGTCGAAGTACCTCAGCCGGACGAGGGGCCACCAGCTGTCGGCCCGCTTTTCCCCCTTCTCCAGCACCGCCCGGACCGCCGGCAGGCACGCGTCCCGGCGGTAAACGGCGTGGAACGGCTCAAATCCCGTGCCGGTTTGCGGGATGACCCCGTCCACGCCCGGTTCGAGGGCCACCTCGCGCTCGGCCGCCAGGAGAGGGGCGCTGACAAACGCCATATCGCACGCGACCACCGCCACGAGCGGGTGGCTCGCCGCGGTGAGGGCGGTCAGCAGCCCGCCCAGGGCTCCCCGGCTGGGGAGGAGGTCCGGGTAAACAGGGACTTGAAGGAAGGCCAGCGCCTCGGGCTGGTTGCTGGTCACCAGCAGCTCATCGGCGATGGGCTTTACCCGCAGCATCACCCGCTCGATGAGCGGCTGTCCAAGGAAAGGCACCAGGGCTTTATTTTGCCCCATGCGCCGCGATTCCCCACCGGCCTGTACCACCACACTGAGCTTCATCGAGCCAAACACGCCTCCCGTTCTCTTTTATCCACAAAGGTTCCGCGCGAGCCGGAACCACCCGGGCGGATGCATTTACCTTCGATGCTGCTGGCGAACCTCATTTGAGATTTATGGACTTGAATGCGCCCTTTGGACCTAACCCCCCAACCCCCTTCCCTGACCCGTCGCCAAAAAACGCTCGGGGGCGCTTCGGTCAGGGAAGGGGGCGAAGGTCAGGTCCATTGCAGGATTTCGCCAACAGCATTTCACTTCCGTGGGACACTATCCTGGTGTATCCAGGGGCGGTTCGCGAACCGCCCCTACTATTCACCGGAACGAGAAATCGGCCGCTGAATTGAAATGCAGCCCACCTGGACATTATACTGGACAGGCCGCCCGAACCAACCCAGGATTATGGATCGGATGCAAATGGGCCAGTTTTAGCGCATCCGCCGCGGCGTCTTCTGAAACCCCTGGACGCAACCGGATCAGAGCGTTTACAATTGGACCCGGCGGTAGGCTCGAGCCTGACCTCCGGGCACCTCGCGCCCTGGCTGCATTTCGCCCGGATGCAGCCCCTCCAGGGCTCTCTCCACGACCGGGTCGATCCATAAAGGACAGAATGCCATCCGAAACCCCAACCCTCGAACTCTTTCGCCAGATCTCGGCCGTCCCGCGCGGATCGCAGCAGGAAGATAAGATCCGCCAGTGGCTGGCGGCCTGGGCGGTGGCCCGCGGCCTCGCCCACAAAACCGATGCGGCCGGCAACCTGGTGATCTCCGTCCCCGCCGCGCCGGGCGCCGAAAACCGGCCTCCCGTGATCTTGCAAAGCCACATGGACATGGTCTGCCAGAAGACGCCCGACAGCCCGCACGATTTCACCCGCGACCCGATCGAGCTGGTCCGGGATGGAGACTGGCTGAAGGCGGCCGGCACCACGCTGGGCGCCGATAACGGGATCGGGATGGCGCTCTCGCTGGCGGTCGCGGAAGACCGGAGCCTGCGCCACCCGCCGCTCGAGCTGCTGTTCACCGTGGAAGAAGAGCTGGGCATCTCCGGCGCGAGCCGCCTGGACCCCAACCTGCTGACCGGGAAAATCCTGGTCAACCTGGATTCCGAGGAGGAGGGCGCCTTCACCGTCGGCTGCGCCGGCGGGACCGGCACTTACTTTACCCTGCCGGTGACCTGGGAGGCGCCCGGCCCGGCGGAAGTCGCCTTCGAGCTGAACGTCAGCGGCTTGCTCGGCGGGCATTCCGGCGAGGATATCGCCCTGCAGCGCGGAAACGCGATCAAGCTGGCGGCCCGGATTTTGGGCGCCATCCAGCGCGAGACCCCCATCCGCCTGGCGGCGTTCGTGGGAGGCAGCGCGCGCAACGCCATCCCGCGGGACGCGCGCGTGGTCTTCCTCTGCCGCGGCGCCGATCGCGACCGCTGCCGGGCGGCATTCAACGCCATCGCCAGCGCCATCCGGGAGGAAACCGCCCGGACCGAACCGGGGATCTCGCTGCGGCTCGAGGATGCCCCCCAGATGCCCGGCCGCGCGGCCAGCGCCGCCGACTCCGGGCGGGGGCTGGACCTGCTCGCTGCCCTGCCCAACGGCGTCTCCGCTTACTCGACCGATATCCCGGGCTTCGTCGAGACCTCCAACAACATCGGGATCATCGAGCTGAAAGAGGAAGGCCTGTGGGTGGTCTCGAACCAGCGCAGCTCGGTCCTTTCCCGGCTGGAAGAGCTGACCCGGCGCCTGGAAGCGCTGGCCCGGCTGGCCGGGGCGCGGACGGAGAATTCGAACGTCTACGCGCCCTGGAAGGCGAACCCCGATTCGCCGCTGCTCGCGCGCAGCATCGAGACCTATACCGCCGTGTTCGGGACCAGGCCCAACGTGCGTCTCTCGCACGGCGGGCTGGAATGCGGCATCCTCAGCGACCGCTGCGGCGGGCTGGACGCGCTCTCCCTGGGGCCGACGATCCGCGC
>JAJYJF010000326.1 GCA_021796375.1 Chloroflexota bacterium
GGCCGTGATCGATAAAGATTACGCGTCGAGCCTGCTGGCCCGAGAGCTGCATGCGGACCTGCTGCTGATCTCCACCGCCGTGGAAAAGGTATCGCTCAACTTTGGCAAACCGGATCAGAAGACGGTCGACCGCATGACCCTGGCGGAAGCCAAAAAGTACCTGGCGGATGGCACGCATTTCGCCAAGGGCTCCATGGCCCCCAAAATCCAGGCCATCATCTGGTTCCTGGAAGCAGGCGGCAAGCAGGCGCTGATCACCAACCCCGAGAATATCGGCCGGGCTTTGAAGGGCGAAACCGGTACCTGGATCGTCCCGTAGCGGAAAATCATCCCGGGCGGCGCGATTTCCCGTGCCGTCCGGGATGACCAGACATTTTGAACCTTAACAAATCCCGACGGTAGAATCGGGTAAAATAGCTCTGTTCGTGCAATCAAAGTTACCGATCTCCTCTGGCGCATTTTCATTTCTCTGAGATGGAGAAATGTTCGTTCCAGGCATTGACCGGACTTTGTTCTGATTTGGAAGGAGGTGGGCAGGGACGAATCTAGATTCCGGTAGATCATCGTTAGTTCGACAGCCTCTTTTTCTTTAATGAACATTTGGAGGAGATGTAATGAAGAATAAGATTCTCTTGCAAGGTTTGGTTTTGTTTGTCGCCGTTGCGATGGGTTTGTCGGCGTGCGCGCCCGCTGCGACGCCTGCCCCAACCACAGCACCGGCAGCACAACCGACCACCCCGCCCGCCGCGGCAACAACCGCCCCCCAGCCGACTGCCGCCCCGACCCAGGCCGCCGCCCAACCGACGACGCCGCCCGCCGCGGCGACGACAGCTCCAGCTGCCGCATCTAACTTCACCTTCGGCATCCTCCTGGTTGGCCCCGCGAATGACTCGGGCTGGAGCCAGGCGAACTACGAAGGCGCTCAGTACGCGGCCCAAAAGACAGGCTCGAAACTGGTCTACGTGGATAAGGCCAACTCGTCTGACCGCCCCGGGACGACCGTTTCTCAGCTTGCCGAGAGCCTGGTCAGCCAGGGCGCCAAGCTGATCATCTTCAGCTCGGATGACATGAAGGACGGTGTCCTGGAGTTTGCCAAGGCGCACCCGGACATCCCGGTAATCTTCTCCTCCGGCGACTACGCCTGGAAAGATGGAAAAGACTATCAGAACCTGCCCAATGTCGCCGACGTCATGCCGCAGATGGAATACACCAAAATGATCGCTGGCTGCGCTGCCGCCCTGACGACCAAAACCGGCAAGATCGGATACGTCGGACCGCTGATCAACGACGAAACCCGCCGGTTCGCGGATTCGGCCTACCTCGGCGCGAAGTACTGCTGGACGAATTACCTGAAGAAGAACCCCGCCGACCTGACCTTCAAGGTCACCTGGATTGGTTTCTGGTTCAACATCCCGGGCACCACGGCGGATCCTACCCAGGTTTCGGATGACTTCATCAACCAGGGCTACGATGTGCTGATGTCAGGCCTGGATACGACCGAAAACGTGGTCGAGGTCGGCAAGGCGCAGGCGGCAGGCAAGCAGGTTTGGGCCGTCGGTTATGACTACCCCGGCAACTGCAGCCCCGCACCCAAGGCATGCCTGGGCGTCCCGTACTTCAACTGGGGCCCGTCCTACGCGACCATGGTCAAATCCGCGATCGACGGCAGTTTCAAACCCGATTGGATCTGGGCTCCTCCGGATTGGAAGGACCTCAATAACAAGGACACTTCCGCGGTCGGCTTCCTTAAGGGCGAAGCCCTGAGCGCCGATGCCTCCACGATGGTGGATAAGTTCACCGCGGAGCTGGCTGGCGGCCTCAACCTCTGGAAAGGTCCGCTCAATTTGCAGGATAAATCCGTCTATTTGAAGGACGGCGAAGTTGCCACCCCGCAGCAGATCTGGTACATGCCGCAACTCCTCGAGGGGATGCAGGGCCAGTCTGTTCCAAGCAAGTAAACCTGTTTCACCGGGGGAGGGCAGCACGCCCTCCCCCTTTACCTCCCGAAATTAATACGGAAGCCGAATGAATATTGAGTTAAAAGATATCCATAAACATTACGGCCGCGTCCATGCCAATGATGGAATCCAGATGTCGATTCCTTCCGGCACCCTGCAGGGGATCCTCGGTGAAAACGGCGCCGGGAAGAGCACCCTGATGAAAATCCTCTCCGGCTTTATCCATGCCGATTCCGGCGAAATCCTGCTGGACGGCAGCCCGGCCCATATCAACAGCCCGGTCGATGCCATCCGGCATGGGATCGGGATGCTCCACCAGGATCCGCTGAATTTCCCGCCGATGAAGGTGGTGGACGATTTCTTAATCGGCCGGGAAGGTGGGATCTTTCCGGATCGGGCCGGTGCGAAAAAGCTTTTGATCGGCCTTGAAAAACAGTTTGATTTCTCCATCGACCCGGATACCTACGTGGATACGCTCACCGTTGGGGAGAAACAGCAGCTGGAAATCTTACGGCTGCTTTCGCTGGGGGTCAAAGTGCTGATCCTCGACGAGCCGACGACCGGGATCAGCGCCAGCCAGAGAGAGAAGCTTTTCGCCACCCTGCGGAAGCTGGCAGCGCAGGGTATGACGGTGATTTTCGTTTCCCATAAGCTGGAAGAGGTTGAAAGCCTTTGCCAGCGTGTGGCTGTGTTCAGCAAAGGGAAACTGGTGGGCGAAGCCACCCCGCCCTACGACACCAGCGACCTGGTGAAAATGATGTTCGGCAGGGTGGTCAGCATGAGTACGTTGCGCGGCCAACCGGATAAAACTTTGCGGATGCGCGTATCGAAGCTTAGATTAGAAGATTACCGGATGACGATCGAAGACGTCAATCTGGATGTATGCAAGGGCGAGGTGATTGGCATCGCCGGGATGGAAGGGAGCGGGCAGCGCCGGTTTTTACGGGCTTGCGCCGGGCTCATCCGTCCGGTCGCCGGAAAGATTTATATGGACGAGCACGACCTGACCGGTAAGCCTTACCATTCCTACCTGCACGCCGGGGTAGCCTACGTGCCGGCGGATCGCATGAATGAAGGCCTGATCTCGGGGCTGACCTTAACCGAGCACTTCGTCTTGGTCGAAGAACAGCAAGCGTTCATGATCAACCGGGAGCGCGCCAGGGCGATTACGCAGGAGCGCATCCGCGATTTCTCGATCAAGGGCGTACCGATGAACCGGGTCGAGGAACTTTCTGGCGGCAATCAGCAGCGCACCCTGCTGGCCCTGCTGCGCACGCCGGTAAAGCTGTTATTGATGGAGCACCCCACCCATGGATTGGATATCGAATCCTCGATCTGGATCTGGAGCAAGCTCCGCGAGCGCTGCAACCAGGGCAGCAGCATCATTTTTATCTCCTCAGACCTGGAGGAGATCTTGAATTACAGCAACCGGATCCTGGTGTTTTTCGGGGGCAGGGTTTCTCAGCCTCTGGATGCCAGCTCCACCACGGTAGAAC
>JAJYJF010000327.1 GCA_021796375.1 Chloroflexota bacterium
CTCCCGAGGGCATCCAGAACCCATTGAACCATGGGCTTGCCGTGGATCTCCAGCATGGCTTTAAATCCGCCTTGAGCTTCCTGGTAGAGGGGTTCTTTAGGCTGGGTTGTGCCTCCGGCAGCGACGATAGCGTCCATCATCCGGTCATGCTCCTGGATCGGGGGTAGTCCATCCTGCCTGCGCCTGGGTTGCACCATGCGCCAGGGGCGAGTATAACCCGAAGCGGGATTTATGGATAGACAATCTCCCTTCTGGTTGATTCGCCGGTCACCATTGCGAACCGGCTTGTATTTTCCCACCTTCCATATTTTTATTTCTCAAAATTGTATGCGGAAACCATCTACGAACGGCAATCACCGACCATCGAAGCGTTTCGCCGACTGGCCCGGCACCGCTCCGGCCAGCTGGGGATGATTCTGTTGGGCATCTTAATCCTGGTCGCGATCTTCGCACCGGTCATTGCCCCCTTCGATCCAATTACCCCGCTTGAGGACGGGTCCAGGCCAAGATCGCAGCCCTGCATTCATATCCTGGGATGCCCGGCCTCCCAGCCGCAGCACATCTTCGGTGTGGATACGAATGGGCGGGATTTCTTATCCCGGATTATTTACGGCTCGCGCCTTTCGTTGCAGATCGGATTGGAGACCATCACCTTTGCCATCCTGATCGGCGGCCTGCTGGGGGCGGTCGCCGGATACACGGGCGGCTGGGCGGATAACATCATCATGCGCATCATGGATGTCCTGATGGCCTTCCCCAGCCTGCTGCTGGCGATCGCGATCGTCACCGTGCTTGGCCCCGGTCTGATCAACGCGCTGCTGGCGATCGGGATTATTTCGATCCCAATTTATGCGCGTCTCATCCGGGCGAGCATCCTACAGATCAAGGAGCTGGATTACGTGAGCGCGAGCCGGGCGTTGGGCGCTTCCAGCCTGAGGCTGCTGTTCACGCGCATCCTGCCAAACTCGCTGACGCCGCTGATCGTCCGCGGGACGCTGGGCATCGCCACGGCCATCCTGGACGCAGCGGCCCTTTCCTTCCTCGGACTGGGCGCCCAAGCGCCGACCCCAGAATGGGGATTAATGCTGGGCGATGAGAAGAACAGCGTCTTCAATGCCCCGTTCCTGGTGTTCTTCCCCGGGCTGGCGATCATGCTGGTGGTGCTGTCCTTCAACCTCCTTGGAGACGGATTGCGGGATGCGCTCGATCCGCGCTTGCGCAGCAAAGCGCGCTAATTTTATTCCTCTCCGATCCTTGGGATGCGTTTGAGGATGGAGAGGGTTGGGATCAGAGCGCCTGCCAGGCTGGCCGCGATCCCAACGGTCATGCCGATAACCCGTCCCCAGAATTCCGGCAAGCCAAAGAAAACGAATCCGATCGGGGGGGCGAAGAAAACCACGATGATGACCAGCATGTACGCCAGGCTCGCGAGGCTGGCCAGGCAGCCGGTGGCGCCCCGCATCATCCCGCGCGGGTTCTGCCAGTGCAGGTTGGCGCCAGCGATCCCAAATGCCAGGTTCACGCCGACCGCGCCGGCCAGGCTGAAGAATAACATGGCGAGGCTGTAGAGGGTGGCCCAGAGATCAGCGCGCTGCAGGAGCGAAATGCCGATCAGGAACAGCAGACCGAGCGCCAGCCCTGGCAGGTAGGCGGTGAGGAATTTTGCTAGAAGAATCTGGCGCGGGCGGATGGGGGAAGTTTTGACGATCCAGTAGCTGGCCCCTTCCTGGGAGAAGCTGATGAGGGCGAGCCTGGAAAGCAGCCCCCAGCTGACGAAAAGCGAGATGGCCACGCTGCCATCGCCGGAGATGTACCGGAAAGCCTGGCGAATGTTCTCTGGTGCGCCTCCTCCGGGCGAGCCCGGCCCGGCACGGGTGATGGCAAAAGCGTAAATAACGCCAAAGAGCAGCGGAGTCACCACCTGAGACATATTCCGCAGGTCGCGCGTCAGCACCCGGGCATCCTTGGCCATCACGGCCTGCGTCTGCGCAGGCATCCACCCCAGGAGAGGCTTCCTGGAAGGCGTCCCGGCGGTCGGTACGGCCGGGCGGAGGCGATCCGGGCTCGTTTTGGCTGCGCGTTTCCGCCTCCCGCCGGCCTGAACGCGGGACCAACCCACGTAGTACAGGCGTTCGGCAGTCACCAGGGAGGCATAAAAGATGCCGGCCGCGACCAGAAAGTACGCTCCCAGGAGCAGCGAGCCTGAGAGCCACCCGCCGGTGGCAATTTGTGCCAGCCCATGCGCTGCCCAAGAGAGGGGAGACCAGCTGGGATCCAGCTGGGAGACCAGCGCGAGCTGGTTTGAAGCCTGCCCCGGGGAAATCCGCATCGAATTCACCAGCTGTCCGGATTGGGAGCACAAAAAGGTGGTGACGGCGCCCAGGAAACCAAGCAGCTCCGCCACCCGCCGCGCCGGTACCACCCGGACCACGGCCATCACCAGCAGGCTGGCGAGACCGGATACAACCATCGCCAGGGCCAGCAAGGCGACCAGCACCAGAGGATAGTACGCGGCGAAATATCCCCTCGCGGCTCCGATGCCGAGGAGAATTGGCAGGCCAAACAGGCACACCAGGCCGAAATCCGGAAGAATCGCCGCAATCAGCTTGGCGATGAAGACGGCGCGGATAGAAACCGGCGCGCTTAAAAGGAATTCCATATCTCCAGCCAGGTATAACGACTGGAGCAGCACCCCGAAGCTGGTGGCGAGCAGCCCGAAAAACGCGACGGTGAACACCAGCACGGGGATCTGGTTGACCAGGCTCTCCGCCAGCGGAAATTGGGCGAACTCCGGCTGCCGCATCAGCCTGATCAGAGCCCAGCTGCCGATAAATACCCCCGCCAGGACGGCGAGAACCAGGGCGGTGAGGATCGCATAGCCGATTTTCCGCCGGAGCTTTGCCCTGCTCAGGTTGTTGAAAGTAATCCGCGCTTGCAGCTTGAGCAGCTTCCAGACGGAGCGCGCGAGGCCGGTTGGGGCGGGTGCGGCGGTAAGGCTCAACGCAAAACCTCGGCGATTTCCGCGTATTCGGCGCCGCCGGTCAGCTGGAGGAAGATATCCTCCAGGCTGGTTTCACCCTCCCCGAGCGAGCGCAGCTGGACCATCGTCCCCTGCGCGATGACCTGGCCGTGGTCGATAATCGCGATCCGGTCGCACATGCGCTCGGCGATCTCCAGGATATGGGTGGATAAAAAGACGGCGGCGCCGCGGTCGGCCATCTGGCGCAGGATGTCTTTGATCATCCGCGCCGAGCGCGGGTCGAGGCCGACGGTTGGCTCATCCAGGACCAGGACCTTGGGGTCGTGAACCAGAGCGGCAGCCAGCGCGGTCTTCTGCTGCATGCCGTGGCTGTACGAGTCGATCAAATCGTCGCCCGTCTCGGTCAGATCGAACAGCCGCAGCAGCTCATCGATCCGCCGGTTTGTCTGGTCCGGTTTCATAGAATACAGCTC